>DMOB01000124.1:0-3815 GCA_003452475.1 Acidimicrobiaceae bacterium
GCCAGGCCCTGCTTGCTACAACAAGGGTGGCACTCAACCAACAGTCACCGATGCTCACCTGGTCCTCGGCAGGCTCCGCTCTGGAAAATCTGCAGGAGGGACGTTAGACCTAGATTTTCTTCTAGCCCAAAAAGCAATTAGAGCTCATGTGGCAGAACCACTAGGAATGACAGTTGAGCAAGCGGCAGCAGGAATAATTGAGCTCGTAGAACAACATCTTTTAAGCGCCGTCGAACATATCTCGATTGAACGTGGACACTCACCAAAACGTTTTACTCTCGTAGCAGGTGGCGGTGCAGGTCCGATGCATGGCGCTAGCGTCGCTGCAGGCCTTGGCTGCGAACGTGTATACATTCCGCGAGATGCCGGTGCACTCTGCGCAATTGGAATGCTCCATGCAGATGTACGACAGGATTTTACTCAATTTTTGATGGGTTCGATAGAAACTCTTCCAAGACAAGACATTGAAAAAGGCTTTGGCTCACTCCGCGAAAAAGCTCTTAAGGTCATGGATAAAGAAGGATTTACATCGGAACAAATTAGTCTTTCCTTTGAGCTCGAGTTACATCACCCTGGTCAGCTTTGGGCAATTCGCGTCCCAGTGCCTAACGCCGACTTCGATAAGACAGCGATACGAGACGCCTTTGAGACTGAATATCTTCGCTTGTATGGGCACGTGCAAGACCAAGGAACGATCATGGTGTCGTCATTACGATTGATAGCTCGTGGAGCAACCGAAAAATTAGCTTCACATATGCAAGAGCACTCACAACGAAATCCTCAACCAATAGCTCAACGAATGGTCTGGTACCCCACAGACGGATGGGTTGAAACTCCTATTTTTGATGGCAAGGAGGTCTACGCCGGAGCCCGCATTGATGGACCTGCCCTAGTCGAAGAGACAACAACTACAGTCATTGCTAGGCCTGGTGATAGTTTATGGGTAGACACGAATGGCGATTTTTTTATAGACGTAGCGGCTGAAGAGAACACGACTCAAGGTTCTCAAACAGCCGAAGATACTGTTGACCCAGTGACTCTAGCTCTTATGCAGAATCGCTTAGATCAGATCACCAAACACATGGGTTGGGTCATGACTAGGACTGCTCGAAGCACCATCTTCAGCCAAAGCCACGACTTCAGCTGTTTCGTCACGACCCCAGATGGAACCTTAGTAGCAAACGCAGATGGCATCCCGATCCATACCGGTGGCGGAGGGTTCGCAGTCAGGGCACTATTAAGCAAATTCAACGGCAGAATAAACAGAGACGACGTCTTTCTGCTATCTGATCCATACGTTGCAGGCGGTAATCATCTACCTGACTGGGTAATTGCCCGACCAATTTTCATAGATGATGATACAAAACTCGCAGGTTTCTGTTGTAATCGCGCACATCAGTCAGACATCGGCGGAGGCTTAGCCGGCACCTATAACCCGCAAGCCACAGAAATTTGGCAGGAGGGAATACGCCTGCCGGTCTTAAAACTAGTTGAAGGCGGGCAGGTCCGAGAGGACCTGTGGGAGTTGCTTTTGATTAACTCACGAACGCCAGAACTTTTAGATGGAGACCTTCTAGCGATGCTCGGCTCGACTCGGATCGGCGGGGAACGAGTCACAGCCTTGGTAAACGAACTCGGTCCGAAACCATATCTGAATTACCTTGATGGAGTACTCGAGCATGCAGATCGCAGAATGCGGGCAGCCATAAAACAACTTCCAAACGGCGTCTATCTAGGAGAGGACCATAGCGACAATGATTGTTTCGTCAGCACTGACATAGCGATTCGAGTCAGCATGACAGTTCACGATGATCACATCGACTTAGATTTCGCAGGAACTGACCCACAAATTCAGGGTTTCAAAAATAGTTCTTTGGCTAATACCTACTCATCCGTATACCTAGCTGTTTCATCATTTTTTGATACATCCATTCCTAGAAACGAAGGCACATACAGATCTTTAAAAATACACGCCCCCGAAGGCAGCATCGTTAACGCTCTGCCACCAGCGCCGATGACAATGAATACCGTCTACGTGGCTCATGAAATTGTAATCGCAGTTTGGCAAGCACTAGCGCAAGCTGATCCTTCCCGAGCTTGTGCAGCCTGGTCAAAAACTATGCATGGACACGTAGCCGGAACTCGCGAAGACGGAACTACGTGGGTCATGTATCAGTGGCATGCGATGGGAACCCCAGGGGCCACTGCCGAGCGAGACGGATTCGCCCAGATGGGACATCTAATAAGTCTCGGCGGGCTAGATATGCCCAATCTTGAATTTCACGAACAGCAATATCCAGTTAGATACATTCGTCACGAACAACGAACCGATAACGCTGGCCCGGGCCAAATGAGGGGCGGCACAGGAGTTCGATACGAGGCTGACATCTTAGAGCCAGCTATCTGGTCTTTCCGAGCCGAAGGACTGGACACTCCTAGCGGAATAGGAATCTTAGGCGGAGGAACTGGTGGTGTGGGACTCGAGTGGGTAACACCCGTGGATGAACACACCGATGGGCCCGAATTCATTCCCCCAAAATATGGCGTAAAGAAGTTAGGCCCAGCTCGCCTGGTCGCGGAAACTCCCGGTGGAGGTGGCTGGGGTAACCCATTCACTCGCGACCCGCAATTGGTTTTACGAGATGTTCGAGATGGCATAGTGAGTCGTGAAAGCGCCGAAAGTGAATACGGCGTAGTGATCTATCCGAACAAATTCTTATTAGATACCGAAGCTACTCTTTCTCTGCGATCCATGACCAACCGATAAAAGCTAAACTCGCATTCAACAAACGATTTTGCGCAGTTGGTTAATCTAGCCCGAAGGTGAGGTAGCCTCATCTTCACTTAACTAAAGTATTTTCACGACTATTTCAGGGGGCTCACGATGGCTTCATCTGGTTCGATACTAGGCAACGCAGTGAGACGGAAGGAAGACCCAGGTCTTCTAACCGGAACTAATAAATATTTTGACGATCTAGACGTTGGATCGGTTCAGTTAGTCTTTGTTCGATCAACAATGGCCCATGCCATTATCGAATCGATTGAAACCGTTGATGCGGAAGCTATGCCGGGAGTATTAGGCATCTACACATCAAAGAACCTTGAAATGGCTGCTGTTAACGGTTTCCCAATGGTGGACCCCGCCATGGACCGCCCACCGCTAGCGACAGATCGTGTTCGTTTCGTTGGCGATATTGTCGCAGCAGTTGTAGCAGAGACTACGCGTCAAGCAGTCGATGCCGCAGAGCAAATAATCATCGATTACTCCCCGTTACCAGCCCACGCAGATGTAGAAGCAGCGATCCTAGAAAGCGCTTCTGTCATTTGGGAAGGTCAATCATCTAATGTTTGTCTTGAAACCGCCCTACCTGAAATGGATATACAAGACTCAACCGATCCTTTTGAGGGCGCGGATGCAGTCGTCCATGAGAGAATCCTAACTCAACGACTCGCTGGGGTTCCGATGGAACCTAATGGCTGCGTGGCTATTCCTGGAGAAAGCGGGAAGCTAAAGTTTTTTGTCTCCACTCAAAATGCTCACAGCGTCCGCGATGCTTTGGCACCTAACTTAGGGATGGACCCCGAAGACCTTCACGTTCTTGCTCCCTGGGTGGGTGGAGGTTTCGGCCCTAAAGCAGGCCTCTACGTCGAGCACATAATCGTTGCAAAATGTGCCCTGGCTCTCGGCCAACCTGTTAAGTGGACAGAACAACGTGGAGAGAACATGGTCGCTATGGGCCATGGCAGAGCTATGGTGATGAACACTGAAATGGGCGTCAAAAAAGATGGCACGATCGTAGGCCTACGAGCTCGAG
>DMOB01000309.1:0-2718 GCA_003452475.1 Acidimicrobiaceae bacterium
CTAGAACTTCATAAGACCACCATGCTCCTAACAAAATTCCGATGCTGAGACACCCCCACGCGACCAGTGTCCACGTACGCGTGGCCACTAACCATCCCTCACCGAGACGGCCGGTAATTAAAGCGCAAACGGCAAAGGCAAAAGGGACCGTGAAACCAACGTAACCGAGATATAACATCACTGGGTGAATTGCCATAAGCGGATGATTACGCAGCAGAGGATTCAACCCCTCTCCATCCAGAGGAACCGAAGTTAGAGTGTCAAATGGGCTAGCGGGGCCTATCAAAAGACTGAAGAAAAAAACACAGACAGCGAGCATCGTTGCTAACGACCACGCCACAAGTCTGTCATTGATCTTGGCTCTGAAGCACCAAGCAGCAGCAGCCACATAGCCACAAAGTAAAAGCGCCCACAATAATAAGGAACCTTCGAGAGCGCCCCATAACGTAGCAATCTTGTAGATAGTCGGTGTCTCTATGGTCGAATTTCCAGCAACATAAGCAAGTGAAAAATTATTTTGCAATAGTGCTAGTTCCATTGCCCCGACCGCGATAACGCAACCAGCTACCATCAGGATCACCCAAGCCAGCGACCTTTTAAAACCGGTGGATTTGCGCAGTAGCAAAGCTAAAAGTATCTCTATCAATCCGCAAGAAGCGCCCACGAGTCCCAATGCAATGCCCAAAAAGCCTATGGATGCCGTCAATGTTTCTTAACTTTCTTCACGAAGATCCGACAGAAATTCACATGACATCGCAACATCATTAGGAACCGATTGTTCAAGACGTTCCTCGTTGACCGAAACATACTCGTTTGTGTGCTTTACAAGCATCCGGTCACTCAAAAAATAATAGCTCTCTGGGCCATTAATATTTTCAACCACTCCCTTGGTCCACCGACCTTCAAGTACAACCGGAATCCATGGCGAGCTAAATAGTTCCGGTGGGTCAGTGACGTGTCGAACCTTCGCTACTTCGCATTCGTGGACGATCTCGAAGACGGTCACTCCCTCATCATCTGAAACTGTTCCGGGTATTACTTTACCTTGTAATCGAAATCTTCTCTCACCAAGATCTGCCCGTTCTATGATCGCTTCGTCAACATTTCTGAAGAACAGCGTGGCATTCCGCAAACCTTGAATTGCCACGAATCCGCCGGCGATCACCAAAATTAGTGTCGCAAAATAGACTTTGATTCTACGACTCTTAAGCTGGTCGCGTCGAAATTTGTCTTGGTCATCAAGCTCATGACGTGGACTTAGATCCATCGAACTCAATCAGTCTCATCAGTTGGTGAAGTTTGCGAACCTATGCCGATTTCTTTGCCGATAAGGACCCCTCGACGTACAATCCATGCAGCATAGAATCCAACTGAAAAAATAGTAACGGAATAGCCAACAACAATGGTTCCTATATTAGTCACAGACTATTTTCCGATCTTCGTTCTCTCAATTGCTGTTGCAGCATTTCTTCATCACGCATCTCTTCTAATCTAATTACTCGATACCGGTGAATCATCAACCAAGTCGCTACAAAAGTGAAAGTTAAAGCTGAGTACATCAACGTCCAGTACATGTCTCCTGTTATTTCAGGCCGACGGCCGATGCTGAGACTCGCTTTCTGATGGAGCGTCCGCCACCAATCGACAGAAAAATGGACAATCGGTACGTTCACAAAGGAAACGAGAGCCATAATAGCAGCCCGCTTCGCACGGACTCCAGGGTCGGCCGGAAGTCGCCGAAGCGCTAGGTAACCCAGGTAAGTCACAAATAGCAACACAGTGGTAGTCAAACGAGCATCCCATTGCCAATAGCTTCCCCAAGTAACTTTTCCCCACAACATCCCAGAAAACAAGGTGATACCCGTAAACACAACTCCAACTTCAGCAGCTGCGCCAGCTAAGCGATCATAGTGACGTCCTCGGTCCGTTCGACGTTTATAACGCAATATGAAAAGACCGCTCGTGCAAGCTGTAAGACCAAAAGAACCATAAGCAACCCATATCGATGGCACATGGATATAAAGCATTCGTACAGCGTCGCCTTGCACTACATCAGCTGGAGATACAATCAGAGCCAGGAGCAACAGAACAAGGCTCGCACCTGCCGAGACAGTGGCAAGCACCCTCGTCGCTGGTGTCGCAGTCATCGACATGCTTTTACTTAATTTAGGAGTCTTCTGGTCACTAACTTCAACCATAATTTAGCCATCCTCCAGCAAGGGTCCGAACGCAACAAGACCCAGAGATGTGTATACCGCCGTAATTACTAATAGTAAGCCAGTCCAATTCCAACCTGGAGCTGAACTCAGCCCAAACGCAACCTCATGAGCACGAGTGCCCGCAAGCAGAACCGGAGCAAGAACTGGAATTAACAACAACGGCAGAAGTGTGCTCCGAAGTCTAATACCTGAAGCGAGCGCTCCAAAAAGTGCACCACAAACCGAGAACGCAAATGTTCCCAGAACGGTCGCCGATAAAAAAAGTAGCCAGTCAACCACTGTTACGTCAAACAAAACAAAAAGACCAATTATCAGCGCGAATTCAAGCAAAAATAACTGAACTATAAGACCAATAACTTTCCCCAGAAAAATTGATTGCGGAACAAACCCAGAAAGTCGAAGCGCGTCGAGATTTCCATCTTCAGTTTCTACATCAAAAGTTCTTTGGACGAGAAGCAACCCAGTGAAAAGAACTGCTACCCAGAATAAACCAGCCGAC
>DMOB01000309.1:3026-10653 GCA_003452475.1 Acidimicrobiaceae bacterium
TACCCAGAATAAACCAGCCGAACCTAATCTTAGTAACTCCACATTTGCGTCAAATGCAAAGCCAAAAACTACAAGAATTAGCAGACCCAAAGGAGAAACTTGTCCCAAAACTACGTGAGCTCTTCGCTCTATAATCAAGTCTTTTCGCGCTACCAGGAAAGCATCATGAAACATTAGTGCCTCCCACTACTTGACCTCCAAGAATAGAAATAGATCGGGTGGCTATTGTTTCTGCGCGGTTAATTTCATGACTTGCAAATACAATTGTGGCTCCTGCTTTCGCCACATCTTGAAGCAAAGAGTCCAAAAGGTCTCTACCTTCCGAGTCAAGACCGGCATGAGGTTCATCTAATAGCCAAAGTCTCGGCCTTCGCAAAGCTACTGAAGCTATTGCTACTCTTCTCTGTTGGCCAGCTGACAGACTCTCTGTTGGTAGCTGCAACAATCTCTCCGAAATTTCCATTCGGTCACAGATTGAACGAATATCTCCATCATGCCCTCCAGCTGCGCGGGCGCGGAAACTGAGTTGATCTCTAACCCATAGATCCGAATAAAGATGATTTTGGTGCGCCACAAATCCGATATGTTTTCTCATCTCCTGATTGCTCGCCAGAAGATCGTAGCCGAGAACTGAAGCCGTACCTGAGGCTATCGAAAGCAACCCGCTGCATACTCGAAGAAGGCTTGTTTTACCCGCCCCGTTCGGACCTCTAAGCAGAACTATCTCGCCTCGTTCGACACAGAGATCTAGCCCTGCCAGAACTGGATACTGTCCCTTGAGCGCTATTACGCCAGAAAAGTCAACGACGGAAGGCATGGAACTCTAAGGCTACGCCTCACCTAGCGTTACAACGACACTTCATCTAGGGATTTAAAATTACTTTAGCCATTACAAATCAGTCATACCGAAATCCTCACGATGGGTTAATAACTGCAACCACATCACCTTCATTTATGCGGTCTTCTTCACCGACTCGTAGCTCCGTTAAGGTTCCGCTAACAGACGCAACAACGGGAATCTCCATTTTCATCGACTCCAGAATCAGCAGCTCATCGCCCTCTGAAACAGTAGCCCCCACTTCGGCAACAACTTTCCAAACGGTAGCTGTCAGCTCTGCACGAACCTCCATTAGGTCGCTCCTTCTATATTGTTATTCATTCAGACAACGTTGAACCTAGCGCTCCGAACAACACCTCGCTGAACATAGTGAGGAATAGCGCCCCTATTTTGGGCTCAAACTCCACTACTCTCAGTAGCGATGTATCTCGTACCAATCTTTTTTTTAATCGGCGCAGCCACCGGTTTATTCGTTCGGGGTGCTTTCGACTATTTCTTGGCTACTCGCATAACTCTGTGGCCTCTTGCAGCGATTAGTGCTTTGTCTTTGGCGGTCGCAGGTTCTACCAACGATATTCCCTACCCAACAGTCTTTGCCGCTTTCGCACTTACGATGGTCAGTGCTAGTTGTGTCCTGAATCTTCACCTAACAGGCAGCTGTATTATCTTAATAGGCAGTCTCCTAAATTTAATTCCATTAATTCTCTACGGATATGTACCCGTTAGTCCGGAAGCTATTTTCAATGCCAATATTGTAGATCAAGCGTCTCTCGATCTTGTCAGGCTTGGAGCGACTCGCAGCTTCGAAACCGGCCACGAAACTTTTAAATTTTTAGGAGCAATAATTCCTATACGCTCAGTTAGCGAGGTCTTTTCGTTTGGCGACTTGATCATCATGGCTGGATTACTAAATCTTGGTTTCAGGCTATTTTTCCCGCTTCGAGAGCAATTAAATATTAATGATGACTTCGATATCCTTAATGGAAACGAACAATTAGATCCGTTTCAAGGCTACCAATCGGGCTTCGACAATATTTCTCGTACCGGCACCCAAGAGGCAGTTAATACCCAAGACGCAGAAACCCCTGAAAGAGAAATCAACAATGAATGAAGACCCTATTCTTCGGACTCGAGCAAAGCTAGGTCTTCTCGCCGAACGCGCCAAAAAACTTGGTTACCTTCTTTTTCTCTCAGCGTTAATTATTTTTATTATTAGTTTCACAACTGAATTCAATGCGGCTTCAACCTCAACGATTGTCGCACTCCTCATAGGAGGGTCTGTAATTCTGGCACCCTCAATTATTCTTGGTTACGCAGTAAAAGCAGCCGAACGCGAAGACCTTGGCCTGCCTCATGGCCATTAGAGAATGTCTACGGATTGGCCGATAAGCCGAGAATCTGAGAAGATCATTGGTATCAAACTACTTTTTTTATTCCTCAGGCGAGGTGGCTCCGGTGAGTAATCGACTTCCCGCAGCAGAACGCAGAAAACAACTACTTGATGTCGCCATGACTGTTTTTGCTGATAGCGGCTATCACGGTGCTTCTATGAATGACGTAGCATCGACAGCTGGTGTTACCAAACCCGTTCTGTATCAACATTTCCATTCTAAACAAGACCTGTATTCCGAACTCATTGATGATGTCGGTTCTCGTCTTTCATCGATTGTTGTAGCCGCCGCTAAATCTGCCAATGACCCCTTTACTCAAACGGTGGCTGCTCTGGCCGCTTACTTCAATTTTGTTGAGAAAAATCAAAGGGAATTCAAGCTACTATTTGGTCGAGGAGCAGCTCGCGAAGAAGACAGAGTCAATGGGCCTCAGTTAGTTGAAAAACGAATGGCGGAAGTCGCTGAAGCACTTCTAGACGAACTTAACCAGAATGTGAGCGCTCGACAAACTGCAACGGTAGCCCAAGCTATCGTTGCGATGGCAGAAGGCGTTTGCAGACATTGGATCGCTCAGCAGGACGATCGCATACCGGCTGATGAACTCGCATTCGAAATCGGATCACTTATTATCCACGGCCTATCTGGCCTAGCTCGTTAGGTAAATTATGAACACAGGGGCGCTTAGCGGTATTCGAATAGTTGACCTAACTACAGTTTTAATGGGACCGCTAGCGACACGAATGCTTGGAGATCACGGTGCCGACGTAATCCGAGTTGAAAGTCCAAGTGGCGATTCCACCCGAAATGGGCTACCCGCCCGCAACCAAGGAATGTCCGGTTTCAGCCTCAACCTTCAGCGCAACAAAAGATCTCTCAGCGTCGACTTAAAGTCAGCTGATGGGCACGAAGTTATGATGAGGCTTATTGCTTCGGCTGATGTGTTGGTAACTAACATGCGATCACAGGCGTTAAAACGTTTAGGTCTCGACGAGCAAGAGCTTAGTAAAAAATTTCCAGAGCTTATCTACTGTCGGGCCAACGGGTTTGGAAGCTCCGGCCCGTATAGAGATAAAGCAGCCTATGACGATGCCATCCAGGCTGCGTCAGGTCTTTCAGGCCTTATCGGTTCTGCGCAAGGTAAACCAGGCTATGTTCCTGCAGTGATCGCCGACAAAGTAACCGGCCTTCATATAGTTCAGGCAGTAATGGCAGCTTTACTTTTCAAGGCGCGTACTGGCAAGGGTCAGCACATTGAAGTCCCGATGTTTGAAACTATGGTCACCTTTAATCTTGTCGAACATTTCCGCGGTCCAGTTTTCGAGCCGGCCGAAGGCCCATTTGGCTATGAAAGGCTGCTCTCTAAATCTCGAAATCCAGTTGAAACATCTGATGGATTCATGTGCATTCTTCCGTACACAGACCAAAACTATAAAGATTTTTTTACTTACATTAACTCTCCAGAACTTGCAGAAGATCAGCGCTTCGCTGATCACAACAGTCGGATCGAACATACCGATGAGTTATATCAGTTGATCGCTGATGCAGCTGTCGAGCACACAACTCAACAATGGTTAGATTTTTGTGACGACCGATCGATCCCGGCAGCATCTGTTCTTAACTTAAAAGATGTTCATCTTGATCCACATTTATCCGAAGTTAATCTGATGGCTCTTGTCAAGCATCCCAGCGAAGGTATGTACAAATACGTTAGGGACCCAGTCGAATACTCAGAATCCCCGACAGAACTTCGCTTTCACGCTCCTCGTCTAGGCGAACACACACAAGAACTCTTAGCTGAACTTGGATACCAGAAGGAACACATTAAAGAACTAATCGCTAATGGTGCCGTTGTTAGTGAATAAAATCTCCAGCCGGCTATTGGTTACCCTGCTGTTGGGTCAACCAAAATTTTTACAGCCTGGGTTCGGCGCTCGGCCAAATCGTCAATAGTCTGGCCGAGCTCATCAAGATTTATAATCTTATTTCTCAGGGGCGCTACCGAGATTCGCTGGTCAAGAATCATTGCCGCTGTCGCTTTCATTTCTTCTAGCGTAAACACCATCGATGTATAAAGAGTTATCTCTTTGCTGATCCAACGAATTGGACTTATAGTCGCGTTTTGACTAGTTACTCCAACCAGACAAACAGCTCCTCCTCGACGAACCATGTCTACCGACTGTTGCATCGTCTCCGGAATGCCCGCACAATCAAAGGCTAAATCGGCTTTGAGTCCCCCATTCACTTCACTCAGGATCTGACTCAGTTCTTCACCAGGGGCAACAACCCGGTCAAGCCCAAGAGCCAGACCGAGTTCTCGCCGACCCTCATCAGGGTCTACGGCTATGACTAACCCTGCACCCGCCGCCCTTGCGCATTGAGCTGTTAACAACCCTATTGCTCCAGCGCCAACCACACATACAACATCGCCTATACGAATGTTGCTACGCCTTACAGCATGAAATGCCACTGCAGCCGGTTCGATAAGGGCAGCATCTCTAACATCGATACGATCAGGTATTTTAATTACGCGCTCTGCAGTTACTTTCAAGAAAGGAGCAAAACCTCCTGAGCTTGGCCCAGAAGATCCTGCGTATTCAGACCAACTTTTTTTACAGTATTGGCTCATGCCTGAGCGGCATTCCTGGCAACTTCCACAGCCCGGGGCCAATGCTCCCGTGACTCGGTCACCTTCGCACACATTCTGCACCTCGCTGCCTGCAGCGGAGATAGTTCCAACCCACTCATGACCACACGTCCCTGGCGCATACTTCCAACCTTCTACATACGCGTGAATGTCACTGCCACAGATACCGCACAGTTCAATAGCGATTACCACTTCGAGAGGTCCGGGAATGGGGTCTTCTCGCTGAACCAACTCAAACTGGTTTTTCCCGGTGATCAGGCCTGCTCTCATTATTTGTACTCCTGTACTTGACTATGTGTGCTACTGCGCCGTCTCAAATTCTTTCATGTAGAACTTGGCTATGTGCAACTTTTAAGGATCTCGCTTCTCAAAAGGGAGGGTTGCGTCTAAGACGCAACCCTCCCTTGATTGAGTTATAGAACTGAATACGTTTATCCTTTATTTACTATGCTCGTCCTCCTATGCCCTTTCCAAGCGCCGAGATTGCAGCGTCTTTTATAGGGATAAAAGCCAATATCACTATTGCAGTAGCCAAATCCATACCGAATCTTTGCAGAGACAGCAATTCAGTGCTTACGCCGTAGCCGAGCAGTCCGCCGCCATCATTAACTTGAGAGATCATGACGAACAGATAAGCCCATACGAGGTTGAGGTTTGTTCCCAGCACAGGAATTGATTTCAACATCGCGTTTACGTTCACGGTTTCGAGAACGCTATCGACGACTGCCATAACACCTTGGAAAAGGATTCCCATGATGATAAGAGTCAAAATTGTCGACATCATATGTAAGTACCCCCCTTGGTACGGTAGTAAACCAACAAACAACTAAATGAATGTTTAGTTACTATCTTGAGAGTACCTAACGATTACCCATTAATCGAGCATTTGATCCGCTGCCAGCCATTACTCGACTCTGATTCCAGATATAGAGCGGGCAATAACTAACTGCTGAATTTGTTCGGTGCCCTCAAAAATATCAAAAATTTTGGCGTCTCGGTGCCAACGTTCAACTGGGTAATCGCGAACGTACCCATAGCCGCCAAGAATTTGGATGGCTCGTTCGGTGGACCATACAGCTACACGACCGGCTTTAAGCTTGGCCATTGAGCCTTCCGCATTCTTGTATTTTCGGTGTTTACCAAGCCAGGCAGCTCTATGAACTAAAGCTCTCGCTGCTTCAATTTCCATCGCCATATCTGCAAGCATGAAAGAAATTGACTGATTCTCAATAATCGCCCGACCAAATTGATGCCGCTCTTTCGCATATTCCAACGCATACTCGTAAGCAGCTCGAGCAACCCCAACTGCCTGGGCACCTACAGCTGGTCTCGTGGACTCGAAAGTTTGCATGGCTGCCTGAGCGTTTCCAGGCTTACCTTCACGGACTCGCGCTAAACGTTCATCTAATTTTTCTTTGCCTCCGAGTAAACAATTCCCAGGAATACGACAATCATCTAGAACAACTTCTGCTGTGTGGCTAGCTCTAATACCATGTTTCTTAAACTTCTGACCTTGGCTTAATCCTTTCGTTCCTGGAGGGACAACAAAGCTAGCATGGCCCCGGCTTCGGTATTCTGGCTCCACGACAGCGACGATCACATGCACATCGGCGATTCCGCCATTAGTTATCCATGTTTTTGTTCCGTTGAGCACCCATTCATCGGTCGATTCTTCATAGACCGCCCGAGTTCGCATCGCTGCAACGTCCGACCCAGCATCTGGTTCGGAAGAGGCGAAGGCTCCAAGCATCAAATTTCCAGGTGAACCATAGCACTGAGGAACCCACTCCATAACTTGTTCACGGGTGCCAGAAGCACCGATACCCGCTGCAGCCAAGCCACTTCCCATTATCGACAATCCAATACCTGCGTCTCCCCAAAACAATTCTTCAAGAGCAACCGGCATCGTCAAACCCGTTGGGTCATTCATCATGGCCTCGGCCATGAACTCCCAGCCATATAAACCAATCCGCGCAGCTTCTTCAATAACAGGCCAAGGGGTTTCCTCTCTCTCATCCCAGTCACTCGCGACGGGACGAATAACGTCTTCGGCGAAAGTATGCACCCAATCTTTAATCTGGATTTGGTCTTCATTTAACTCAGGGTTGAAATCCATACCCGTAAGTTACCTATTGGTAACAAATTATGCCAACTTAATGCTCATTCAATTTACGGCCTCAACCAAAATCGGCTCGGGCTCATGGATCACAAGCGAGCTACCACCCCGCCGTTTAGCAAGAATAACCTCGCGTCCAGCAGCACCTATGAGATCGTCAGGTTCCGAAACTGTGTGCGCCGAATAAGCCGCACCTAGTCTTAGATTAATCGAAATTAAATGCCCCGCAACTGCTACGGGATCTCCAAATTTATCAAGGATTCGTTCACCTACGATAACAGCACCATCTACGTCGCGAACACCTGGCAGTAACACAGCGAAGGCATCCTCATCGCAGCCAAGAACTGAGTCATCAGTGCGAATACAAGATGAAATTCTACGCGCAATTACTTCACGTACAAGCGATAGTTTAACTGTCTTGGGAAGTTCTTTCTCAAATTCAAGGTCGATATATAGAACAGCTAAACCTCCGGTTGGAAGAAGGCGACGCTCCCCTTTGCGTTTGTTTAGCTTTGTTCCAACGCCTGCTCTGGTCGGTACCCAATCAGAATATTCATTTTCTTCTGAAAGAATAACGCGCGCTCCAACCGCCACTAACAACAAGAGTGCTACTTCATGGGCTAAAGCGGCAGAATCTA
>DMOB01000158.1:0-3299 GCA_003452475.1 Acidimicrobiaceae bacterium
AATAAAGAGTTGTCTGAAAGCTAAATATTCGTATTGTCGAGCTGGATGCCTACTCGATGGTCTCGAGGATCACGTGAATCTTCTCGGCGTCGTGCCAAGACACATCTGCAATTCCGGTACTTGTTCTGATGGTGAGGCCGATAGTTGGGTCGTCAGCTAGGACTGTCACCATGTCACCGGCAAAAAATCCCCAATCCGTTGAACGTCCAAGTGAAAGAATGCTTGCGCCCTCTGACTCGGTTGTAGCGATAATTCCCGTATGTCCGACTGCAACGCAACTTAGCGAAACTCTAGGACCAGAGCCTGCAGTTTCAGGTCTTCGACAACCATTCATTAAGCAAGGTTAACAAATAAGTATAAGAATGCCTATTTAAGATTCTTTGGGATTATTTTTTTGCGTGAATATCCATTCGTGATTTAAATGCCCGATTTATGGAGGGCTCCCGGTGCGAAGATTGCAAGAAAGGTTATCTGAGAGATTTAGTGTTTGTTCGAGGACTATAAAGGCCTAATTCGCGCGGTCGTTCAGCCGATAGAATAATCGCGAAGAAGTTTGTGTAGTTCTATGACGTGCATTTCCTCTTCTCCTATTTGTGTTCGCGCGAACTCTTCGAGGTAGACGGAATTATTTTCCGAGAGCTTCAATAGCGTTTTGTACAGGAGCAGGGCGCGATGTTCGTGATCGATCGATTCTTTCAACACGGTCTCGAGCGAATGGTCATGACTTTCTTCGATTGTGGCAATGCCCTGTTCGGGGTGGCCTCCTAAGCCAGTTAAAATTTCTCCGACCTGCTGGGCATGCAACAGGGACTCGCTGGCCTGTGCCTTCATGAAGTCAACTAAAGGAAGTCTATTGGGGCCTGTGATGACCAGTGAATAATGGGTGTAACGCACTACCCCTGCTAGTTCTGCCTTCATGATATTGTTCAGTACCGGTATCATTCGCTCAGTGTCAATTATGTCTTCTAACAAGATTATGTTCTCCCGTGTCGTTGCGGTAGCAGCTTATTGGTAGGTAAAGACTAGAGGATATTTCACCGTTAACTATCTTAGTGAATCGAGTGGTTTCTGCTGGGATCTGAGGTTCGACTTAAGCAAGAGGGCATAACGTCAATAATGATGTTAGGGTTACTTAACATATGTTGTTGATTAAATTTATTCAAAACTACACAGCCACAAGTGAAAGCGCATGACTGACACAGCTGGTGATGGTTCAAATGACCATGGAGGAAGTGCGGCCGCTCCGACTATAGCTGGCGATCCATCGTCATTTCCAAATGATGCTGAACTAGCCAGAACCTTGACGCATGCAAACTCTCGGGCGACTCTTTCCACTCTTACGTCACATGGATATCCGTATGGCAGTGTTGTTTCCTACGTCGCTACTGATAATGGTTCCCTTGTGCTACTTATCTCTGATGTAGCCGAACACACAATTAATGTGCGACAAGATTCTCGCTCCAGCATGCTGATAGCCGATGACTCACCGGTGGAAGAAGATCAGCTTGGCAAATCCAGGCTTACTCTTTTGGGTCGCTTAAGCATCTTGTCTAATCCCGGTAAAGAGCGGGAGCTCTACCTTCGAGAGCATCCATACGCGTCCTTGTACGCAGATTTTTCCGACTTCAATTTCTGGCTATTCGAAATTAAAGAATGCCGATACGTTGGCGGCTTTGGTCACATGAGTTGGGTTGATGCTGAAAATTTCATATCGGCCTCGCCTGACGTGTTGCACGAATCGAAAGAGGACATTATCAGGCACATGAATAATGACCATGCCGATGCGAACTTAACCTATGTTCGTTCGCTCGCCGGACTGCGAGAAGCTACGAGCGCTGCAATGATAGATGTAGACCGTTACGGAATGACTTTGACTGCTGCATCGTCAGACGGATCCCAGATAGCGAGAGTTCCCTTTCTGGAACCCTTAACTGCGCCGGAACAAGCGCAAGGTGCAGTGATTGCCTTGCTGGAAAGTGTTCGAGGCAGCAGCTAGTGCAACTGGCCGTAAAGTGGTTGCCTAAATCAGGGGTACTCTTTCTGGTCCTCTGGTTAATCAGCTCCTGTTCTTCGAACCTCCCGGGCGAAGGCTTAATGAGTGTTTCAAAGACAAGTACGTCAGTGGAAGAGAAAAACTCAGAAGTGCTGGAATATGAAACACTGCCTTCTCTTCCAATAACTTTGGTAGACCATCTTGGTAATGAAGTAACGGTTGAATCAATAGAGCGGATTATCCCTCTGGAAGGTTCCATTGCTGAGATCGTGTTTGCACTTGACCTTGGAGACAAAGTCGTTGCAACAGACCTTTCAGCCACCTGGCCAGTAGAAGCCGATCAGCTTCCACAAATTGGATATCAGAGGGCGTTGGCTTCAGAACCAATAGCAGCTTTTAGCCCAACGATTTTGATTGGGACGGATATCGCTGGCCCACCGAAAACGATTGCAGATCTTAAAAAGCTTGGATACGCCGTAGTGATCGTCCCCAGTGAATCAACAGCGGAAGGGCCACCGCAAAAAATTCGGGCAGTCGCCCAAGCATTAGGGGTGCCGGGTCGAGGAGAAAAACTTGCGGGGCAGTTGGAAGAGGTGATCGCAGCCAACACACAAAAACTCAATGCTGCTAGCCCGATCGTCGCTGCTTTGTATATTCGGGGGAAGGGCACACAGCTGGTCCTCGGCCGGAACTCTGCAACTCACTGGCTGATCGAAGCCGCTGGTGGTCGAAACGTTGCGGACATCCTTGATCTTGACGACTACACGCCGATAACAGCAGAGGCTCTTCTCTCTGCCAATCCTGATGTGATCCTTGTTCCGTCAGCGGGCCTGGAATCGGTCGGGGGAATAGACGGCCTCCTAGGGGTTGGCGGAATTTCAGAAACGAGTGCAGGCATAAACAAAGCGATTCTTTCTTACGATGACCAGCTTCTTCTCGGGAACGGGCCGCGCTCTGGAGCGTTGCTAGAACAGTTAACAACGGACCTTCTCGCTGTTTCGAGAAATGTAGATGAGCGATAACGAGTGTCAGATGAAAATGTTTCGATCCCACAATCGTCGCGAAACATTTTTGAGTCCTCAATCCAGAACTATTTGAATCGTAGAATTTTTATGAAGGAAATAATGAAAAAATACAATGCTTTACTATTCTCGTTTGTGTTTTTGCTGCTCTTGATGGTGTCAGCGTGTAGCTCTGATGGTGGAACTATGAAGAGGGCAGAAAAAACGGCCCAATCTTTGGTTCTGGCTAAGGAGATAGATGGCGATGATGGCAGATCCGTAGTCGAGGAAGTCGAGGAAGTCGA
>DMOB01000158.1:3621-5647 GCA_003452475.1 Acidimicrobiaceae bacterium
TCGAGGAAGTCGAGGAAGTCGAGGCAGAGTTTGTAATCCCTGATTTCTCCGAAGAAGAACAGACAGCTGTTGACGCTTTTGCTCTGGTGTATGACAGCAGCGCGGCATGGGAGAGTAAGGCTCTGCATCTAGAAAACAGTGACCTTTTGCAAGTGACTAATGAACAATATCGCGATGCGAATGAATCAATGGGGGGAATATCGCTACGACCCACAGGTGCCAAGATAGAAGGCGACATAGCGACAATTATTTATGATGTTCTGTTCGGGGTGACTCCAGCATACGAATCTTTGGAGCGGACAATTACTCGTGTGGACGGTGTCTGGAGAGTGAGCCGTGATGACTACTGCGGCTTTTTGTCTTCCGCTCGCACTCCGTGTAGCTAATTGAATGGTGGCAGCTGTTCTAATCCTTGGGGCGATAATGGTCTCTCCAATACTTGTAGTCGCGTGGTGTCGAAAATCTGGTCGAGTTGCTCAACCGATCATCACTAATCACACGTTTGGAATTTTTGTTTCAATTTTGCTTGTCGGAGGCGCAGTGCTTTTGAGTCTGCGTTACGGAGCTTTGGAGATGTCCTGGTCGACAGTGTTGAACGCTCTAGTGAAGTTCGATGAGACCAGTCATGAGCATCTTATAGTCAGAGAATTACGTTGGTCGCGGACGATTCTTGGACTTGTTGCTGGATCGAGTTTGGCTGTTGCTGGTGCCCTGACTCAAGGGGTTACCCGTAACCCGCTAGGCGACCCAGGGATACTCGGTATAAATGCCGGAGCTACTTTCGCAATAGTTACTGCCATTTATGCGGCCGACATAGTGACCCCGAAGGGGTATGTTTGGTTTGCGTTCTTAGGGGCCTCAGTCGCATTAGTTTTAGTTTATGCGATTGCGAGAGTGGGCAGCGGTGGCGCAACTCCAGTCAAATTGGCTTTGGCTGGAGTGATAATAACGGCACTGCTTGGCGGGTGGACGAGTTCGATATTAATACTGGACGAAGAGACTTTTGATGAAGCGCGATTTTGGTTGGCGGGCTCGATCTCAAGCCGAGGTACTGAAGAGATCTCGGTCCTTTATCCGTTGATAATCTTAGGGCTGCTGTTCGGAGTTTCGATGGGGCGCCAAATAAACATCTTGAATCTTGGTGATGAAACAGCAACTTCGCTCGGCCAGCGGACAGCCCTCGTCAGAGTATGTGTCGGAGGAGTTGTGGTGTTACTTTGCGGATCGGCGGTAGCAATAGCTGGACCGCTTGCTTTCGTAGGGTTGGCAATACCGCACATGGTGCGCTCTTTGGTAGGAGCAGATTACCGCTGGATTTTAATTTATAGTTTCCTGCTTGGTCCGTGTTTGGTTCTTGGCGCGGACGTTACCGGTCGAGTGATAATGAGGCCAGAAGAATTGCAGGTCGGGATAGTGACTGCCGCAGTTGGAGCCCCGTTCTTAATTTATCTTGTCCGCTTCACCAGACTTAGTGAGGTGTGACACGGTGTCGTTCTCTGCGGTTGTGACACCTGTAATTCCGACCCTCGGTGTGGTTATTGCTGCAGTGCTGTTCACGGCAGCACTGCTTATGTTTAGCGAACGGCTACCTTTGCGATCAATCACGTTTCGGCTCGGTTCCATTTCGGGTCTTGTCCAAACAAAGGTCATGTGTCTGGGGGCGGGGACAGCATTAATTACTGCGGTGCTTATCGGAGTAGGGCTTATGGTGGGTGATTATCCTGTACCTGCATCGAGAGCATTGGGTACTGCATTGTGGGACAGAAGTGGGGAGTATGACTTCGTAATTAATCATCTTCGATTTCCCCGCTTAGTGGTGGCGGTTTTATCGGGTATGTGCTTGGCTGCGTCTGGGTTTATCTTTCAGTCCCTTATCAACAATCCTCTCGTTTCCCCCGATATTATCGGTATAAATTCTGGTGCTGCTGTGTGCGCTGTGGCGATTTTAGCTATCGGTGGAAATGTTTCGTACGTGCCGTGGGCGGCATTTGCGGGAGCTGTGTTAACGGCAGGTCTTGTATATATG
>DMOB01000195.1:0-3693 GCA_003452475.1 Acidimicrobiaceae bacterium
ACTCACCCGATAGAAGAAGTCGATCTTTCGGAATTTCCGGTCAACGGAATTCCTGGAAAAATTAAGGTTTCCGAACAGTCAACTGCCGAATGGGCATTCCCTTCTCTAACAACAGACGGTACTTCTGTAAGCTTGCGCCTGCTCCCTAACAGAACTGATCAATCCGCCAATATGTGGCGAGCGACAGTAGCGCTCTTAAATAAGTTTGTTCCTTCCGAAGCTCGTCAGATAAGACCACTGATCACTTCGCATCTACAACTTGCGATACAGCAATGTGGCTATGAATCAACAGCACAGTGGTACCACGACAACGCCACAGCACTAATGGACAATCTCATTTCTGGTCTCGGTGGCCCAGCATGGACATACGATGCATGGACTGACCTTCGCTCCGTTGTGCTATCTGAATTTCCTAAACAAATCTTGGAAGTATGCAACGCAAGCGCAGCCTTGCTTACTGCCTCAACATCAATCCGAAAGCGACTTCGCATTGACCCGACAACGTGTGGCCATATTGCAGAAGTCGATATAAACAAACAGCTAGATGGACTCATCTACCCTGGGTTTGTTCAAGCGATGCATACCGAACGACTGCCTGATGTGGCTCGCTACATGCAGGCTATAACTATTCGAATAGATCAATTAGGATCCAAGCCAGCGCGCGACAATCGGCTAATAGTTAAGTGTCGATCAATCGAAAAAGACTATGAAATTCTGGCTAATCGTTATCCAGCCTCAGAAGAGATAACCGAACTGGCCTGGACTCTCCAAGAACTACGTGTGGCACTTTTCGCCCAACAAACCGGTGCTGTCGGCAATCCAAGTGAAAAAAAGATTCAAGAAAAACTTGGGCAGATCATAAGAGAAGGACCCCAGCGTTAAGGGCTAACCTGTGGAAATGCATATTGAGAACTTATTTTCTGTTGATGGCAAAGTAGCTCTAGTTACCGGCGGCAGCAGAGGAATTGGATACATGATCGCTGATGGTTTAATTCGAAATGGAGTGCGCGTTTACATCACTTCGAGAAAGGCTAAAGATTGCGATTTGGCGGCCCAGAAATTACGAGAATTTGGAGACTGCATCTCAATTCCAGCCGATGTTTCATCCGCCGAAGGAATTCTGTCTCTGACTAGTCAGCTGAGAGAAGAAGAATCAAAGTTAGATATCTTAGTTAATAATGCCGGCGCCGCTTGGGGGGCGCCGTTGGGAGAATTTCCCGATGCAGGTTTTGAAAAAGTTATGGACATAAACGTCAAGGCCCCTTTTATGCTCACACAGGAACTTCTCCCTGAATTGCGTTCAGCTGCTACTGCAGAAGACCCAGCTCGAGTCATCATGATCGGGTCCGTCGATGGATTGCGCGTGCCTTTCGGCGATAACTACTCATACTCAGCATCAAAAGCAGGTGTTCATATGATGGCACGGCACATGGCTCATCATTTAGTTAAAGAGAACATCAACATCAACACCATCGCTCCCGGACCATTTGAGTCAAAGATGATGAGCTACATGCTCGATAACCCTAAACGAAGAGCTGGGGTAGTTGCCTCTACCCCTCAAGGGAGAATCGGAACGCCCGAAGACATAACAGGAGCTGTGATTTTCTTGGCAAGTCGCGCGTCAGCTTGGCTCACGGGGATAACCCTCCCGGTAGATGGGGGGATTTCAACGCATGGCTGAAATTCTCAAGGTTATGACTGTCTCTGGTAGTCTCCGAAAAAAATCAGTTCATAGTGCCCTAGCGCAACATCTGACTAAATCCACTTATCAGTGTTGTGAATTTCAATCTTTTGAGATTAATACTCTCCCGCTCTTCAATGAAGATTTAGAACAAGATGGATACCCGATTCATGTAGCGAGCTGGCAACAAAGTTGTCGCGAAGTCGATGCAGTTATATTTTTGACGCCAGAATACAACCAAGGCATACCAGGAACTTTGAAGAATGCTGTTGACTGGCTGTCTAGGCCTTACGGCTCAGAACAGTACCGAAAACTTTCCATTGGGGTTGTAAATGGCGTTCCAGGACAGTCGCCGGGGAGATACGCCGCCGCAAACCTGCTGCACTCGTTATCACAACTAAGCGACCGGGTCTTCGAACAGCCTCTGCTACTAACTCAAATTTACGACATTTTTGAAGACACTGAACTAACAAGTACGACAGCAGAACTAATAAAAATGTGGACAATCAATTTTCTGCGTTTCACTGAAACGACGAGAGCTAACGTTTGATCGTAGCCCATCCAACATTTGCGCCTTCACGTAGATCATAAGAAGCTGCGTACCGGTCTACAAAGCCAGGATCACTCGCTCTAGCAACAGGCTCAATGATTCTCATCGCTTTTTGCCAGGCGTTAATCAATTGGTCTTCAGAGTCATAATCAAACCTATCAGCCAACGACTTCTCCTCAGGCCCACCTCTAACCGGTTGGTTAGCTACGAGATGCCGAGCCGTGCTACTTAACCCTTCAATCGGATCTACTACATCTTTATAGCCGAGTTCATAGATAGCTCTATCACTTGACGTCAGTCGGTGATGAGGTGTTCCCCGAAGCGTCAAATGATGCGCTACGCCCGCATATTCCCAGGGAATCTCTACAATCTCGAAAGAGTGCTCGAGAGCTCCGGCAATTATCTCCACCCACTGCCTCAAGGTCGGAGTCCACTCATCACAGACATTGTAAGCATTACCCTCTGAGGCTTTACCGGCGTCAACGGTCGCTAGAAGAGCAGCAGCAGCATTTGGCGCATACGCCGCTGCCTGCACTGTCAACCCGCCGTCCGGCAATACAATAGTTTTTCGCCCATCTAAAACTCGTCTCACTATTTTCCATTCGCGCGGACCCACTTGACCAGGACCATAGATCCACGGATAACGAAGGTGAGACGCCGTCGGGTGTTCAGCAAAAACTGCTCTTTCACTCAATCCTATATTTGCGACTTTTTTATTAACAGCAAAACCTCTGTCCTCATCTACTACTAATCGCCCATTCTCACGGGTCGGCACTCTCATACCCGCAGGCCATAGAGCTGAAGCATCTCCCCAGCCAGAGTACGCAGGAACTCCACCGACACTCACAAACTTACCTGCACGTCCATTGAACAATGAAGCCAACTCTCGAAGCCGCCCATACATAACAACAATCAAATCATACGACTTATTAATTGTCGCCTGGTTGGTTAACTCCATATCAAATGGATCAGTATGAATATGTTCCACTGAATCTGGTATCTCACTAGATTCGTGATTCCCTGTGTGTAGGATCGTGACGTCAAAGTTTCGCGCTAACAGCCCATTGACCACGTATGGCCCCGTAGGCCCGGTACCCCCGACAACTAGTGCTGTTGACATCAACTTCCTTCCTCTCTATTGACTAGACTTTAAACGAAGTTCGACCACAGGATCAGTAAAACATTCTCGTACTAGCTTTCGACAGTCTACGAAATGGAGATAGTTAATGCTTGATATGTGGGGCCTAGAAGTAACCGGAGCATCTAACGACTTGCAGCTCCATCAAGAAGTCGTAGATGGCTATTTATTATTTTCGCCAAACTTGGCCGATACTTTAGAAAAAGTTTCCGTGAGCGAAATGCCAATGACACGGATACTGAAAGCCCAACTTTTTTTGATGGCCTCAACACAAGCGGGCCACGCCGCCGCTTCTGTGACGGCAGAAAGCTTAGATACCGACAC
>DMOB01000256.1:0-456 GCA_003452475.1 Acidimicrobiaceae bacterium
GAACGTTAGCTTCACGACTTCTGTAATCCCCGCCTTTTACAGTGTCATAAAACAGTCTGTGAACTGAATCTCCATCGTTGGTGTAGTTCTTCGCGCCGTTAATGCCGCCCTGCGCCGCAATTGAGTGCGCTCGCCGTGGAGAATCATGGAAAGTAAATACCTTCACTTTGTAACCAAGTTCGCTGAGTGAGGCAGCTGCTGAAGCTCCTGCTAGCCCACTGCCGACAACTATTACTTCGAATTTTCGTTTGTTATTGGGATTAACCAGCTTTACCGAAAATTTGTGGTTGTTCCACTTGTCAGCGATTGGTCCATCTGGAATTTTTGAGTCGAGCACGGTCATCAATGAGCCTCCGCCTGAGTTACGAGACATTCAAGGTCTCCCGGTGGACAAACTCTGTTGTCCTCATTTATAAAGCCTATTGTCGTTAGTATCGGGAAAGTCAGATTTCCTAC
>DMOB01000256.1:870-11844 GCA_003452475.1 Acidimicrobiaceae bacterium
AACAAGCTCCAAGTGCCGTGAAAGATATGTATGACTAACGCTATGTTGGCGACGATGTAAATAATAGCGATGAACCAATTGCTGAGACTATTAACCACATTGTGATACGGGTCACCTGCCTCCCATCCATCGCCGACGAATCCCCATGTCAGATCTGCCAGATGAAAAATTAGATACAGCAGAATGATTGGGCCGGTCCAACGCATTGTTCTACTTGCGTAGTTAGCCGCCACGTAGTCACGTTTGGATTCATATTTTTTATTGCCACCTACAAAGTCAGCTTTATCGCTAGCTTTGCGACTGCGTTCCTTAAGTGTGTAGGCCGAGTGGATGTGCAAAATAAACATTCCAATTAGGCCCAGGCGAAACAGCCACAGGACGAAGGTCTTTGGTACTAGACCGCCGCCAAGTGTCCGCAAGGATTCTGCGTACTCATGCATTTTGGCAGGACCTTCATATATATGAAGGTTGCCGATCATGTGAACGAGGACGAATCCGAGTAAGCCAATGCCTGTTAGTGCCATCACCCACTTTCGGCCGATAGCAGATTGATAAATATTCAACGGGAAGGGCATCTGCCGCTTCTGTTGGAAGATTGGTGTCGAACCGGATGGTTTCGTCGCCGTGGTTGTCACAGACAACCTCCTCTAGGTGAGTTCGCGTGCAGTAACGCCGCACAATTCTTATCTTAGTTACTAAGCCAAGAATTGAGGCGGCGTCAAACTTTAACGAATAGTAACGCTGTATGTGTTGCTGACTTCAATTTGTGGCGCTTTTAGTGAAACTTTTAAATTTCCAACTCCGCTATTAACGGCGGGAAGAGTCAACGATGTTATTCGTGTAACGCTGTCGGCTTCGAAGTTTCCTTTAAAAACCCAGTTGATTGGATCGGATCCCGAGCATTCCCACTGAACCGTAATAATTGCTGAAACAATTTTCTCTCGGATATCAGAAACGACATGAATTTCGCATGTGTGACTTCCTAGGTCGAGCGTTGAACTATGTAGGTCGGCGACGACAATCACTGGCTTGCTAGCAGCTTGAAGGGCACGCCAACC
Source organism: Acidimicrobiaceae bacterium (assembly GCA_003452475.1). Lineage (GTDB taxonomy): Bacteria > Actinomycetota > Acidimicrobiia > Acidimicrobiales > Poriferisodalaceae > UBA9040. The sequence continues at coordinate 1,929 of DMOB01000256.1, forward strand.
TAGTTTTGGTCTGCGTTTATCATCAAGGACTGCGTAGCTAACGTACGGCATTGCATCTGCGAGCATGAATTGGCAGTAGCCGCCGGTAGGCCGATACTTCAGGGTTCTCAGTATTTCCACTGTGTGGCGAATAATTTCGGCTTGACGAAGCTGTGTGGCGGTTACCCATAAGTCCCAGTGACTGAACTCGTTGAGTGGAGTTGTTCTAGTTAAGAGTTGAAGCTCAGCCCCGTAGGTGTTCTGGAGAATCTCGGTGTCGATATTGGGAAACTGCTCTGCTCCTGCAGCCTGAGCGATTTCTAGGTTGTGCGGAAGTGCTTGTGCTCCGAACTCAGACACGAACTCGACCAGTCGAGGGAATTTTGATGCGAGGGTTTGGAGGTTACTTATTTCTCCGTGTTGCCATCCGAAATAGAGATGTGAGTCGGTGCCTTTTAGGTTCGAGATGTTTGGAAGGACACCAGAATGAGCAATGATTGGTCGCGTCGGATCGACCTCTTTGAGTGCTTGTTTAATTCCTCTGTCCAAAATGCTTCGGTTCCAGGAAGGAAGTTGTTGCAACGGGTCTGTCAGAGACCCGAAACGGGTGTAGGTCGTGTTTTCTTTAGTTTGATGCCCTCGGAAAGGTTTCGAAGGTTCGTTATGTGCACTCCAAATCACAATTGAAGGATGGTGGCCGAAGTTGTTAACTAAGGAACTCGCTTGTTGCATTGCCTGATTTCGAATTCCACGTGCATGCCCCCACTGCAGAGGGAAGTCTTGCCAAAGAAGCATGCCTAACTCGTCTGCTTCGTTGTAGAGGTCAGGTGAAGGAATGTGGCCATGAACTCGGATGAGATCTAAATGCGCATCTCGAGCCAACATCAGATCTCTTCTGTGATCTTCTGAAGAGATCTCGGCGAAATGGATTGAGGCTGGGCCGAGATTGGCTCCTTTAAGAAAAAGGCGTTCCCCGTTGATGGTGGCTACCCAGTTGGTTAACTGAAAAGTTCTGATTCCGATCCGACGTGTTAGTCGATGACTGGAAACTCCATCTATTTCAATGTCGACGTTGATGTCATACAAAGGCTGAAGACCCATTGAGTGCGGCCACCAAAGCTCTGGTTGCTCGATCGCTAGATGCCACTCGATTTCATTGGTAGCGGTAGCCAGTATCACAGTCTGCTCATGACTTGCCGAGAGTTGCCCACCATTGGCTTTAGAAGCTTTTGTTTTAACAACTACCGAATGATTGCCAGCGCTATCCAGTTTCGCTGAACAGCGAATAATAGCGCGATCGATATCTGCCTCGAGAACGAGAACTTTTAGTTCTTGAAGACGAACAGCTCCTGTTTGCTCAACGCGAACATCTCTCCAAATGCCACCCGGATTAAGCCCCTGAGTCACCTGATCCCAATGTTGTAAAATGCCGGTGATATTATTTTTCTCATCCTCGTCAGAGATTCTGGTGCAGGTAGCTTCAACCGCTAGAACGTGCGAGTCGCGAGCAGCTAAATGTTCGCTAATGTCAAAAATATGTGGAGCGAAATAGCCCTCAGTATCGCCGAGGTATGCACCATCTAACCAAATATCTCCTTGATAACAAAGCCCCTCAAAAACCAACCATCGACGCGTCTCTCTTTCCGATAAGGGGCAACTGAAATGTTTTCGATAAAGAACAGCATCAGCATCGGCAATTTCGTCAGTATCTCTCCATTGGCCGGGTACTGTTGCTTGAGCCCACCCTGAATCATCCAGATCTAAATCCCCAGCGGAACGGCGCGAAATCTCATCGGAGCGACTCACTTGCCAGTCCCCAGAGAGTGAGAAAGATGCCTCTTGATGATTGTTACCAGTCACGTTGATGAAGACGGTAGTGGATTTAGTCCTATATCCACTCACATTTTTGTTCCTACCTGAGCTAAGTTGCGGAAATGACTCGTCCCCTCACCCTCGGAGAACTGCGTAAATCAGGATGGGAATCCCGTCCGGTGAAAGAAGAAATGCGTCAAAACGCAGTCATAAAAATTAGTGCCAGCGACCCATTGTTTGATGGCGTCCTCGGATACGAAAATACGGTCCTGCCGCAACTTGAAAACGCTGTGCTCGCTGGTCATGACGTTGTGTTTCTCGGAGAACGTGGTCAAGCAAAAACTCGAATCATTAGATCTATGGTCAACTTGCTAGATGAGTGGATGCCGTTTATCAAAGGGTCGGAAATTTACGACGATCCTTACCAACCGGTTTCTCGGTACGCTAAAGATTTAGTTGAAAAACTGGGAGACGAAACACCCATTGACTGGGAGCATCGAGATAATAGGTACGGTGAAAAACTAGCAACACCAGACACTTCCATAGCTGATCTCATCGGTGAAGTTGACCCAATTAAGGTTGCTGAAGGCCGATATCTGTCAGATGAGTTGACGTTGCATTACGGGATGGTTCCGAGAACTAACCGAGGTATTTTTGCGATCAATGAACTACCTGATCTTGCTGAAAGAATCCAAGTCGGTTTGCTGAATGTCCTTGAGGAAAGAGATGTCCAAATAAGAGGTTATAAAGTTCGCCTGCCCTTAGATGTTGTTCTGGTAGCTTCTGCAAACCCTGAAGACTACACCAACCGTGGAAGGCTAATAACACCGCTTAAAGATCGTTTCGGAAGTCAGATTCGCACCCACTATCCGCTAGAAATTGAAACAGAAATGGAAATAGCGGAGCAGGAAGCCAGACCGTTGGAAGCTGAAAATATTTCGGTTTCTGTGCCAGAGTTCATGACTGAAATAGTTACGACATTCAGTCACATTGCCCGCTCAAGTCCTCAGGTAAACCAACGCTCAGGTGTGTCGGTGCGAATGACTGTAACAAATTACGAAACTTTGGTCGCTAATGCCGCTCGGCGTGCTTTGCAACGCGGTGAGACTCACGTAGTCCCAAGAGTAAGTGACCTAGAATCGTTAATGTCATCTTCCAGCGGCAAAATAGAAATTGAGTCGATAGAAGAAGGGAGAGATGGCCAGATAGTGGGACAAATGATCAAAGCAGCGGTTTTAGAAGTCTTCAAGGGCAGATTCTCTCCAGAAGACCTTGTTGGCGTAGTCGAAAGTTTCGATACTGGCACCATTGTCCATACTGGCGATGATGTGGGTTCCAATGACTACGCAGATTTGCTAGAAGGCAACGCTGCGTTGGCAGTAGCTGTAAGCGAACTAACTGATTCTTCTGAACCCGCAGACCTAGCTAGTGCAGTTGAGTTAGTCCTCGAAGGTCTACACCTATCGAAAAGATTAAACAAAGAAGCGACTGGAACTCGAGCGACTTACCGCGGCCGTGGCTGATTTGAAAACCCGGAACTCAAGATTGGATCCGCATCCATGTCTATAAAGAAGAGGAAAATTAAGCGCGAGGGTGCTCGATTCCGTTACTCCGCTTGGGATGGAAGTCAAGCTGGCTTCGAATACGATTCCTTCGACCTTTTTAAAGAGCTAACAGATGATTTGCTATATCACGGAGATCTAAACGCTGCTATGCGCAGGTTAATGCAGCAAGGATTCGAAGACCGTGAAGGTAATCGGATGCAAGGTTTACGTGAGATGCTCGATCAGCTAAAAGAGCGTAGACAAGAGATGCTTGATAACTATGACTTGGGCGGCATCTATGACGAGATATCGGACGAGTTAGATGATGTAGTTAGTGAGGAACGTGAGTCATTAGAAGACTATAAAGGAGAAGCCGCAGATTCTGGAGACGAACGACGATCAGAGATAGCTCAAGAAGTCGCTGAAAATAAAAATTTACAGCTCGACATGATGCCGCCGGACTTAGCAGGCAAAGTACGTGATCTTCAAAAATATGAGTTTGTTTCGCCGGAAGCTCGCGAGCAGTTCGAAGAACTCCTAGAAAGATTAAAAAAAGAGATAACTCAAAGCCAGTTCGATCAGATGGCAGGTGCTATGGGTGATATGCAGCCAGAAGATTTGTCCCACATGAAGGACATGATGGCTGAACTTAACGAAATGCTTGAGCAGCGAGAACGAGGCGAAGACACCGATTTTGACGGCTTTATGGAACGCCATGGTGAGTTCTTTCCCGAGAATCCGGAAACCTTAGATGAGCTCATCGAAATAATGGCTGAGCGAATGGCCGCTATGCAGGCGATGATGAACTCAATGACGCCAGAACAGCGTCAGCAACTTCAGGAGTTGTCTAACGCACTAATGGATGACATGGATCTGCAATGGCAGTCACAGCAATTGTCGCAGAATCTGCAAAACGCGTTCCCAGATATGGACTGGAACCGCAGCTATGAATTCGGAGGCGATGAGCAGATGAACATGCCCGAAGCCACTGACATGATGCAACAGCTTGGAGACCTTGATGACTTGCAGGAGATGCTGCGTAACGCAACTAACCCTGGAGCACTCAACGAAGTAGATCCAGAAAGAGTGGAACAGCTGTTAGGAAGTGAATCGGCTGAGTCGATTCAACAACTCAGCGAAATGGCTAAAATGCTCGAAGCGAGTGGACACGCGGAAAATAAAGAAGGCCGGTTGGAGCTAACTCCTCTAGCTCTTCGAGCCATTGGTAAAAACGCTTTAGGTGAACTTTTCAACAAGTTAATGGATAACAAAGTTGGTTCGCACCGCGTTAACAAAATCGGTATTGGACATGAACGCGCCTACGAAACGAAACCGTATGAATTTGGAGATAATTTTAATTTAAATATTGAACAAACAGTTCGAAATGCTATCAGTCGCCAAGGAAGCGGTACGCCGGTCAAATTAACGCCAGACGATTTCGAAGTTGAACGAACCGAATTGACAACAAGGGCGTCGACAGTGTTGATGCTAGACCTGTCGATGTCGATGCCGATGCGCGACAATTTCTTACCAGCGAAAAAAGTTACGATGGCTCTACAGTCGCTCATTACAAGCAAGTATCCGCGTGACTACTTAGGTCTAGTTGGATTCGCTGAGTCAGCCTTCGAATTTAAAGCTAGCCAACTCCCTGAAGTGTCGTGGGACTATGCCCAAGGGACGAACATGCAGCACGGGTTTATGATCGCAAGACGACTATTGAGCAAACAGTCCGGAAGCAAACAAATAATAATGATCACTGATGGCGAACCCACAGCCCACATTGGTCGCAATGGGCAGCCGTATTTCAGTTATCCACCACTTCAGGAAACTGTTGATGCAACGCTGAAAGAAGTCATCAGAGCGACCCGCGAAGATATCCGTATAAACATTTTTATGCTGGACCCAAACAGCTACTTGCGGGCGTTCGTTGAGAAAATGACACAAATGAATGGCGGCCGCGCCTTCTTTACTAACCCTCATAATCTAGGCGACTACGTCTTGGTGGATTTCCTAGAACATCGCCGCCGCCTATCAGCCTCCGGTGGACGTTTTTAACGTGATTTTTAGATCAAGTAATGTGACCGCCGACGTGACCGGTAGCCTCTAACCATGTCGCAAACAGAGATTGCGGAATCGAGAGTTCGCAAAGGCGAAAGAACCCGTAGCCGCATCCTGAACGCCGCCGCATCGGTCCTCGCTCGTGAGGGTTATGCCGCAGCAACACTCACCGAGATAGCAGCTGTCGCGAAAATGCAGGCCGGAAGCCTGTACTACCATTTCGATTCTAAAGAAGCGATTGTTGAGGAAGTTCTTAGAGTCGGCATAGATCATGCGCGAATTGCGATTCGGGAAGCCCTAGCAGTAGTCGGGGCAGAAGCATCTGGTCGTGAGCGGCTAAATATTTCGGTCGAAGCCTATATAAAACACATTACAAAAGATAGTGATTTTACCCACGCAAATATTCGCTGCTTCCAAGAGGCGCCGGGATCTACTCGTGCCAATCTTGCAGTTCCTCTGCGTGAATTTGCAAACGGTTGGGTCAGTTTGATTGAGGCTGGCCAAAAAGATCACTCCTTGCGAGGAGATATCGACGCGAGAGTCTTAGCCAGAATGATTATCTCAGCCATGAATTCAGTGAGTGGCTGGTGGAGCGATAACGGTGAGTTAGATATCTCTGGAGTAGCCCAAATGTATGGCAGCACTGTCATCAATGGCCTCACAAAATAAATCTGAAAAATGTATTAAGCGGCTGAACATTCACCTAATGTTTGGCTGATGCTTTCAATAGGAGAATAAGTGAAATTTGATCTTTTCATGTACTGCACAATGGGCCGCCGAGATGAGTTGCAGGCGGGCTTAGCGGGCCTTAATAACGATTACTACCAGCGAATGTTAAGCGAAATTCGTGAAATAGCGCAGTTCGCAGATCAAAATAATTGGTACGGAATTGGTCACCCTGAACATCACTTACAAGTCGAAGGCTTTGAAGCTTCTAACGACTTGGGCCTCATGGCCTCATGGATAGCGAACGCTACTGAGCGATTGCGAGTCATCTCATGTGGTTACGTGTCCACCACCCATAACCCTCTCCGAGTTGCAGAACAAATAGCGACGCTAGATCACATGACTGGAGGTCGTCTCGGGTTTGGAATAGTACGCGGATACCAACACCGTTGGGTGGAGCAGTTAAAAATTCGTCCAGAGCTTGCCGCCGTTGGTCATTGGAATAAAGACACTGAAATCGACGCACTAAATCGTAGATTTTTTGAAGAGTTTGTCGAAGTAGTTCTATTGGCTTTAACTAGCAACACTTTTAGTTATGAGGGAGAATTCTGGAAGTTCCCGAACGACAATAAAAACCCTCATTTACACACGGTGTACTCGGAATATGGAGCCGGTGTTGAAGCGGACATGACGATTAACGAAATTGGAATTGCTCCTAGGCCTATTCAAACACCTCATCCTCCGCTTTACGGCGGATTCACTATGTCAATGTCTACTGCTTTATTCTGGAGTCAATATGGTGGAACGCCCATTGTTTTGAGCGACAAACTAGATTTTTGTGAAGCTCTCTGGAAGACGTATCGAGAAGAAGCTCCAAAACACGGAATAGAAAAGCCAAGAGGCCATGAAGCTGCATGGGGAGGTATCGCTGTGTGTGCCGAAACCGATGCAGAAGCAGAAGCTCAATTTGAGGACATGGCTTGGTTCTGGGAAAAATGGGCAAAACAATTTGGGCAAGGAATGCCGCTTAAATTAGTGGGTAGCCCCGACACCATCAGTCGTCAAATAGATGAAGCCCACAAGGCTCTTGGATTTGATGAAATATTTTTCTTAATCCCACAAGGTATCCATTCAAGCGATCAGATTATCTCTTCACTCGATCTGATTACAACAAAAGTGATGCCCCGGTTCAATTAAGGTGACGGCGCGCTTCAACTCCTACGAACTGCTCCCTTGGAGAGTAGTTGCGGTTAGCGGCGAGCTCGACCTAGCCAGCGCTCCAGCATTACGTTCATCTGGATTAAGAGCTATTAACAAAAACTCAGCTAACCCGGCAGTAATTATTGATCTTTCGAGAGTGGAGTTAATGGACTCGGTGTGCTTAGGAATCCTTCTTGGATTCCGACGTCGCTGCTTAAAAAAAAGTGGAGACTTGAAACTAGTAATTAACAGCGAGCGGATACTTCAAGTTTTTAAACTCACTGACACTTATGAGTTATTCGACGTATGGTCAGCTATTGAAGGTGCGTTAGGAACAGATTAAAAAAACGAGATATAGCCTGACCTCGAAATCTGAGCTGAAGAGGCGTAGCCTCTACAAGCGATGGCAGGCTCCGATTTTATTTTTCAACGTCCAACATTTGCTAGCAGCGATAATTCGTTAGCTAAGTTTGTGGCACGTCCAGTGTTGCGGTTTATCGATCGTGAAGTAGCTAGTGGGGTGCTACTGCTAGCCGCAACAGCAGTAGCACTGTTCTGGGCTAATTCACCATGGGGCGCAAGCTACGAGTCGTTCTGGCACACAGATATAGAAATTGTTGTAGGCAGCTGGCATTTTCCACATATGAGCGTTGGCCATTTTGTAAACGACGGGTTAATGGCATTGTTCTTTTTTGTCGTCGGGCTTGAAATCAAAAGGGAACTAGTAACCGGTCAACTCAATACTATACGTGCCGCCGCTCTTCCAGCCATTGGTGCCGTCGGAGGTATGGTCGGTCCAGCTCTTTTGTACTTTGCGCTAAACAGCTCGGGCGAAGCAGCGCGTGGTTGGGGAATACCTATGGCAACCGACATTGCATTCGCAGTGGGAATCGTTGCTTTATTAGGAGCTCGAGTCTCACCTAAATTAAAACTGTTTCTGCTTACCCTGGCCATAGTCGACGACATCGGCGCTATTGCAGTTATTGCTATTTTCTACACGACCGACCTGAGCCTCAACTGGCTAGTTATCTCCGTGGTTGGGTTAGTTGCGATAAGAGTCCTGCAGATCCTTAAAGTATGGGCTATCGGCATCTACCTCCTGCTAGGAATCTTTATCTGGTACGCGATGCTCGAATCTGGAGTCCATGCAACCATAGCGGGCGTTGCGCTTGGCCTGCTTACACCTGCCCGACCGTTACTGGCACAACGAGATGCACAATCAATTGTTGATGCAATGCCGGATGACGCAGGTGTAGGCGAGGTGCGACACGTTTCGTTCCTGGTGCAGGAATCAGTTCCGCTTACTGAACGTTTTGAGAACTTCTTACACCCCTTCACTGCCTACATGATTATCCCAATTTTTGCGTTAGCTAATGCAGGCATTGTGCTTACTGGTGACAAAGTCAGTGCCGCAACCTCGAGCAATGTCACACTAGGAATCATCCTCGGGCTAGTCATTGGTAAACCCTTAGGAATAACCCTATTCGCGTGGGCAGCTACCAAAGTTGGGTTCGAACTGCCCCCAGGTGTCAACTGGGTACAGTTCATTGGGATGGGCCTGGCCGCTGGTATCGGGTTCACGGTTTCAATCTTTGTTGGTGGATTAGCTTTCGAAACAGCTGCCATTACAGACCTTGCAAAAATTGGCATTCTTGTAGCATCAGCTGTCGCCGCCGTGGCTGCTTTAATTGTTCTATATGTAAGCGCTAACAACGAAGAACCATCGAAGTAACGGGCGCGGTCATGGTAGAAGCGATTCTTTTTGATTTTGATGGCGTAATCCGGCAATGGGATGAGCCCGCTCTATGGAATTACGAAGAAAAAGCTGGTTATCCTCCGGGAACAGTTTTCGCTGTTGCCTTTGACCCGGAGGTGAATGGACCAGCGATTACAGGTGAATGGACTTGGCAACAGTGGAAAGATGAAACTCGTCGACGTTTAACAGAGATCCACGGTCAATCCATATGGCCGATCGTTGATCAATTTTTTGCATTTGAAGGCCGGATCGATCCAGCAATGAGAGATTTACTTGGGAAACTTCAAAACGAAGTCAAGCTAGGTTTATTGACTAATAATCATGATGACTTTGAACGCTATCTAAGCGAACAGGGCCTCGAAAGCTATTTTGATTTCGTCGGGAATACGTGCAGGTTGAAAGTAGCAAAACCTGATCCGGCTGCGTACTTACTGGCCCTTGAAGCACTCAAAGTGCAACCAGCTGCGTGTCTTTTTGTCGATGATCTCGAACGGAACGTGCAGGGCGCACTCGCTGTTGGGATGCGCGCTTTTCATTTCACCAACAAAAAAGAATTGTTGACAGAACTTAACTCACTTAAAATATTCGTTTGAGTCAGCCGAATTGGTTGCCTATAGCCGGTTAGGTGCGTACCATTTTGACCTGGTGCTAAAGGCACTGCCGCTGCGTATGGCCCTTTCAGCCCAGGTCGATTTTCGTAGCTCGAACCCGTCCGGGCTGAACTGTGAGGATATCGTGACAGCGGTACCATATTTCGCGTTGATCGCTTCAGTTTTGGCGCTCATGCTCGCTTACTACTTCGCCCAGGTCGTAATGAAGGCCGACGAAGGCACTGACCTTATGAAAGAGATAGGAAAGGCGATCCGAGAGGGCGCCATGGCTTTTCTCCGACGTGAATACC
>DMOB01000162.1:0-8120 GCA_003452475.1 Acidimicrobiaceae bacterium
ATCCCTACAGTTCTCCGCCGCTTGTCTACGCCTCTATGGTCACCCTCAACTGCTCCAAATCGCTGAAGAAATCAATGGGCCAGACTTCACGCCATTCAACGAAGCTGTCTGGATCAAACAGCCTGGGTTAGGCGGCTCAGTCGCATGGCATCAAGACGGCTGGACTCATTGGGAATCAGAACATCTAGATAACCACACTCACGGCTTTAACTTCATGGCCCAGCTTTACGGTTGTGATGCTACTAATGGACTTTGGGTTGTCCCGGGTTCACATAGACAAGGAAAAATAGACATCAAACAAAAAATAGACGAAGCCGGGTCAGATCGACTTGTTGATGCTGTACCGCTAATCTGCGAGCCGGGAGATGTCGCGATAACAAGCCGTCAAGCTATCCATGGGTCCTTCGCTAATACAAGCAGCAAGACTCGGGTAACTATTAATTTCGGATTTCACCGACGTTCATCGGTGTTAGGTGTCGAAGGAGGCGGCGTTCACAATCCCGTATCAGTTTATGATGATGCCTACATTTTCGAAAGATCCAAAGCGATTGCTTGGGGCATCGACGCTAGATCGCAGCGCTACCATCAAGAAACTCGCTACGTCTACCAACCTTTCGCAGGACTCGAAGATCATTACCGTTGGAACGCTGACACCGAGAATCTCTTGCGCGACTACAACCTTCAAGACATTGGAATTTAAGAATCGTATGTCCGTTCTCAAAATAGAAAAAACCGATTTCGTTGCAATCGTTACCTTGAACCGTCCCGAAGCTAGGAATTCACTTAATCCGGAATTGATCTGCGAGCTTTCTAAAACCTGGGTGGAATTGTCTCTAGACCCCCAGATCCGTGCAGTCGTCCTAACTGGGGCGAGTGGAACTACTTTTTGTTCAGGGTTTGATCTCAGTTCGACGATTCCGATCATAAATGGCACTAAGAAACCTACAAATGATTTCGAAAATGCTATCGCTCAAGACCCCTCATTAATGGGTAAAGCCACGTTGCGGGATTATGACATTGGGAAACCATTAATCGCCGCAGTGAATGGTCACGCAATAGCAGGTGGTATGGAGCTAATGCTCTCCTGCGATATCCGAGTCGTAGCAACCCAGGTAAAGCTTGGGCTCTCAGAGGTCGCTCTCGGAATGATCCCAGCTATGGGGGGCACAGCAAAACTCGCTCGACATCTTCCAACCGCTCTGGCCATGGAAATGCTTCTCACGGCGAAACCAATGATAAGCGATCGCTTGGCGGAATCAGGACTTATAAACCGCCTAGAGGAACCAGGAGAAGTTCTAAATTCAGCATTGGAGATAGCACAAACCATCGCTTCTAATGCCCCTATAGCGGCACAAGAAGCTCGTTCGGTGCTCCTAGCATCATCTGACTTAACAGTCGAGCAAGCTTTATCCCTAGAATCATCATCGAGCTCGATGCTTATGACCACGGAAGACGCAGTCGAAGGTCCGCGTGCTTTCCTTGAAAGAAGGGCACCAATATTTAAAGGCAGATAGCCCCGTTTGGTTATCTTCACCTCTGGCGCTGATTGAGGTTTAATCAGGCAAATATTTGGCAGTGAGTCTGCAACATCGGCCGATCAGATTAGCTCTTCTATGTGAAGCTCGGTGGCTGAGAATCAGGCATCGCCAGAATGTGCGCTACTTCAACACATGTTTTTCGATGACTAAACATTATTTTCGCCCCATCAGCTTTGGGCAAGTCAACAAAACTTTGGTGACTAGGATACCAGACACCAAGAACTTCGTTAAACCCTGTCAGATCCCCAACAACGCTCGCAGATATTGGTCTGCGCCAAAGAATGCTACCACCCACGTTCCCAACCGAATATTCGATAGCTTGCATATACGACTTGTATAAATCTCCGTTTGGGAACCCGGCTTTTTCCGTGTAACGATTGATATTAAGCATTAAGACTGGCGTATCTTCGGTTGAGCCAGCAAGCGCCTGAATCACGTCAATTTGGTCGTTAGTAGAGAAATTCGAATGCTCCATGAACGCATGTTAGCTCGCTTTATAGGCTCAAACTTTTCGAGCCGAAATCCGGAGAAGGATTCTCAAAAAGTTCTCAACGATCGCTTTTTTCCACAAGCCGTCGGACACGTGGGATTAATTCTGCCCCATACTCAGACGCATCTGCTAACGGATCAAACCCGCGCACCAGGAGTCGCGTAGCTCCCAGCTCGTAATATTTAAAGAGAGCCTCAGCTACCTCGTCTGGCGTGCCCACCAACGAAGTGGAGTTCCCTGGAGCATTAGTTGCCAAAGCAGTAGCAGTCCACAAGCAGCTGTCTAAAACTTCACCCTGCTTAGCTAAGGTCAAGAGTCTTCGAGAAGCCTCGTTGCTGGGCTCCTTGGCTACTTTGTTTTCTCGTCGTTTGGTTATTTTTTCTACTATCGCGTGCGCCCGCTCCCATGCTTCATTCGAGCTTTTGCCTAAAATAGGACGAGTTGACACACTGAATGTTGGAGTACGGTCATGCTTTTCTCCAGCGGCAGTCACCCTTCGCATGAAGGCTCTAGTTTCGGCTAGCGGCTCTCCCCAGAGCATAAAGACATCCACGTGTGGAGCTAGAGACTGAATGGCTGCGGCAGATCCCCCCCCTCCGTAAATCGGTATATGTGGGTTTTGGTGACACTTAATGGCTGAGCGTTGACCACGAACCTCATAGAATTCGCCGGTAAAATTTACAGAGCTATCGCTGGTCCAAACTTTTCGAAGTATGTCGGCGTACTCAGAAGTCCTGCGGTACCTGGTTTCGGAGTTTGTGAAATCTCCATCTCGTGCCTGGTCAGTGTCATTTCCGCCAGCAATCAAGTGGATAGCTAATCGGCCGTCGCATAGCTGATCTAAGGTGGCAAACTTCCGTGCGGCTACGGTTGGCGCCACGAACCCCGCCCGATGGGCTAAGAGAAACTCCAATTCAGTAGTGACAGAAGCTGCATGAGCGGCAATTATAAACCCATCCGGAGCGTCAGAGAAATAACCAATAAGAACCCGGTCAAAACCCCCATCCTCGTGCACACGAGCTGTTTCAGTGATCACGTCCCGGTCGAACACAGGGCCCTCCGAGTCGAGTATTTCTGAAGAGACCTGAGGAGCGATCCAGCCAATCATTTCTACGGGCATCTTCGCTCTTCTCTATTGACTCCGACCGGTGACGCACATATTGCCATGACCTGAGGTGCGGCTGCTTAAAAAATAGAGGTAATTAGCGACGGCCTTTGCTATTCGTTGTATTCCGTTTTTTCGCAACGGGTCTTCCATCGCCTCGTGACGTTTTCCTGCCTTGAGACCCGCTCCCGCGACTACCTCCGCCATTGGGCTTGTTACCGTTACCTTTTTTCCGAGTCGCCCCTTGGCCAGTGCGGCTTGGTCTCGCGCTTCTAGCGGCCCTATCACCTGCTTCGGTGCTATCTTTTACCGGAGCCTCAGCACCGCTTTCTCGCCCACCGCTGCTGCCCCGATTGCTACGCCCTTGACTCCCAGCCCTATTCGTTCGAGATTTACTTTGACGGTTAGACCTATCATTCGAACTGCGATTAGTTGATTTTTTCGGCGTTCCCGACTGTTGAGAAACTTTTCGATCTGATGGGGAAGGATACGTAATATCAACACCTTCATAGCTTGGTGGTGATATTGGAATGTCCAGACCAAGTTTTTTTTGTAGCTGCTTAACCACTTTCTTTTGGCTCACGTCAACCAAGCAAACAACGGTTCCTGAAGCTCCTGCTCGCGCTGTTCGGCCGCTTCGATGCAAATACGCTTTCTCATCTTCTGGAGGATCAAAATGCAGAACGCAGGCCACATTGTCAATATGAATTCCTCGAGCCGCAACATCTGTTGCTATCAGCGCTAAGGCTTGCCCACCTGAAAATGCATCTAAAGCTCGATCACGTTGGTTCTGGGATCTCCCTCCGTGGATTGCCACGGCCTCAACGCCTTCTCGTCGAAGTTGTTGCGCCGCTCGATCTGCTCCGTGCCGGGTTCGAGTAAATACGACCGTTTTCCCGGCACGACGTATAAGGGCAACCGAAGCCACGATTCTAGAAGGACGGTCAACGCTCCAAAAATAGTGGTTCATTGAGTGTACGTCTGGCGCCGCATCACCAATTTCATGTCGGACGGGGTCAGTTTGATAATCACGAGTTAACGCCGCAACGTCCCCATCAAGAGTTGCTGAGAACAACAGAGTCTGACGATTTTTGTTCGTCAGATCTAAGATCCGACGAACGTCGGGGAGAAAACCCATGTCAGCCATACGATCGGCTTCATCAATGACAACAGTGGAAACAGAACTAAGTGTCAATGCTTTACGGTCTAACAGATCATGAAGTCTTCCTGGACACGCAACCAGAATATCGACACCTTTTGCCAGACGATCGATCTGACGGTTGATGTTCGTGCCTCCATATGCCGCCATCACCCACAGATCTAATGCTTGCGCCATGGGACGAAGCTCTCCGGCTATTTGTTCTGCTAGCTCACGCGTCGGGGCAAGCACCAAAGCAGCAGGTGCCTTGGGTCTAGAACCTGCCGTACGGGCAACTAAGGGAATACCGAAGGCAATTGTTTTACCTGAACCAGTAGGAGCGCGACCACAGATGTCTCGACCAGCTAGGCCATCAGGAATGGTTGCAGATTGGATAGTAAACGGCGCAGTTATTCCGTGTGCAGATAACGCACGCGCTATAACCGCAGGCACGCCAAGATCGCTGAAACTCGTAGGCACTGAGAAATCCTCGCATCAAAAGTTGCTCATTCGACTTGTTCTAAACCATTAGAAGCCTGGCAGAGTCACCATTTCGCAACCGCCACAATGATACCCGACGGAGACATAGCTTCATCGCGACAGTTGATCCCATGTATTTCTTTTCTCAGCTTTGCCTTCGGCTGACCTTAGTTTCATTTGAACGACTCCACCTTCAGTCAGTCGTAACTCTGAAATAAAAGTATTTTGGTTGTAGATTTCACTCTCAACAAAATGATTCCTAACTGTCGAAGGTTGCTGACATGACCAAACACGTCCTACTAGTTTTTACCAGCCCAACTGAGGGCAACGAAGAGCAGTACAACGACTGGTATAACAATGTCCACTTAGCTGAAGTTCTAACGACTGATGGTTTCGTTAGGGCTCAACGTTTTAAAGTTTCAGATATCTTGCCTGCGATTACTGAACATGCGTACCTGGCTATTTATGAAATAGAGAACACTGAACCAGAAGACGCCATGAAAGCGCTTCGAGGACTTTCAGGAAACTTTACGATGACAGAAGCTATCGATCTCAAGAACTCCAAAATGACGCTGGCCTCTCAAGCCAGTGAACTCTTGGAAGCAATCTGAAATATTGGGTTAGCTGAGCAGAAACGACAATGAATTGTCAACTCAGTTTTTTTCGACTGGCTGCATCCATATAGCAAAACTTGCGGCGACTAGGGCCAACGCCGATGCAACCATAAACGGAATTGCGAATGATCCGGTCTGGTCGCCGACCCAACCGGCAAAAGGTGGTCCAATAAGCTGAGCTATACCAAAACCCAAAGTGATTGTGCCAAAGGCAGTAGCAAAGGAACGACCTGATAACGAGTCAGAGAGCATGGCCCCAATTGTTGTCGGAACTCCAGCAACACAAAGACCAAAACTTACAGCGCCTACTATGACTAAAGGTTTTATTTCAGAGAGACTAAGTATTGGAGCTGTTGACATCAACATAAAGCCAGACCCCATTGTCAGCCGTCGAGAATAATGATCAGATATTCGACCAAACACCACACCGCCAAAGATGCTTGACAGTCCCAGCAACGAAAACACCAAAGTTGACGACTGCGCACTCCACCCATTGGACAATAGCTGCGTTGGTAAAAAATAAAAATACAAAGAGTAAGCAATTCCAAAAACAGCGAACGATGCAAGTATCCATTTCCAATTTGGAACTGTAGTTAGGACTGAGATCGCAACCTTCTCACCAACCTCGCCTTTGACTCCAGCCCTCAGAACAGCGAAAAGTCCTATAAGAACAAAAATTGCCACGCCTGCTTGTATTCCATACACCGGCCTCCAAGCTCCTTCGTCGTGAGTCACTGCTCGCACAGAATTGGTAAGCGGCCCCGCAACCAATATTCCAGTGCCGATGCCCGAACCAACAAGACCAATGGCCATTCCTCCACGTTTCGCGCCGACAAGTGCGGCCGCGATACCGGGCGCTGGTACCCAAACGGCTGCCGCTCCAAATCCAGCTACGAAAAGCCCCAAGCACAAAAACCCTACGTTCGGAGCGAGAGCCATTGAAGCTAACCCGGCGAAAGACATTGACACACCGATTTTAACCAAACGAGCTGCCTCTATTCTCGTTGAAGCCACTGAGACGATAGCCGTTCCTATCAAATAAGCGACTAGGGGTACGTTGCTCAAAAGTCCAGCGAGGGTATAGGAACCCAGCATCTCATTTTCGATAGCTTTCAAAAGCACTGGAAAGGTGAATCGCCCAAAGCCTTGCGCAACCATAGAAGCCAATGCAACAAATATTAATGAAAGCCATGTTCTTCGTGATATCGAATCGCTTTGTAAGAAATTTGCACTTGTCGAGAGGTCTGGAGTAACTGAAAAGACGGAAGGAGCAACTTGGCCGGTAGATGTCTTCGTCAAATATTTTGCTGGAGACACATCCCCATCGTCACACACTCAGGACTAACTCTGCTCCACATCTGGCAAGTAACTATGAAATAATAAAGAACCTTTCTTCCAACAGCGATCTCTGATTCCAGCGGCACCACTGATCTATTACCTGACCCTCTCAATATTGGTTCTCTTGGTTCCAGTCGTCGCACTAGCAACGAAGGCAAAGCTCACTATTTCGAAGCACCGGTAGGAGAAGTTCATAGTTATCAATGGGCAACTTTGGATTTTTCTTACAGCAGTAGTAACGGACTGGCCGATACAAAGCATGACCGATTTCGTAATTTTCGCTACCAGATCGGAGTCACCAACCCAGAACAAGGAAAAAGTAGCTCCCTTATGCCTCTCCCTATTACGGCTATCGACTAAACGGTGCATGCCAAGGACGCTTTACTAACGGCGGATTCGACTATGCTTTTTGTGTGTCTCAGCGAAATTGATTCCGAAGCCTTGTAAATGGGCTGTGAAAGGCCGACCTATGAAAGTCGAAACGGTTCTTCCATTCGGGAAGCTCGACCCCGGCCTGCGCGCAGCGCGCGATGCGATTGACCTGAGTAAATTTTTTAATCAGTGTGAACTAGTTGAAGCACTTGGGTATAACGCCCTATCAGTTACAGAAACAAAACTAGATCCTTTTGTGCAATTGGCATTAGGTGCTCAGGCAACAAACTCGGTTGAACTGCATACCGCTGTAGCTATAGCATTCCCGCGCAGCCCAACTGTGACAGCGCAGGCTGCCTGGACCTTGCAGGCATTGTCGGGCGGACGCCTAAATTTAGGGCTCGGAACCCAAGTAAAGGGCCACATCCAGCGCCGGTTCGGCATGGAATGGTTCGCCGCAGGGCCTTGGATTCGTGAATACGTTCTCGCAGTTCGTGAGCTTTGGAGATGTTGGCAAGAAGGAGATCAGCCGTCTCACCACGGTGACCGCTACGACATAAGCCTCATGGTTCCTCTATTCGACCCTGGCCCGATCGAACACCCTGCAATACCGATTACCTTAGCCGCAGTTAAACCTTACATGTGTGAGGTAGCGGGTGAAGTGGCTGACGGTGTCCGCCCACACCCGATATGCACACCCAAATACATTTCAAGCGTTATGGTTCCAGCCATTGAGCGTGGTTGTCATAAGGCAAACAGGGAATCAAAAAATATTAATATTTCAGTCGCTCCGCTCGTGGCTACTGCTGCAAACGACCAGCTCTTAGCCGCGCGCATTGAAGAAGTGAGAGCCCGCGTAGCTTTTTATGCTTCGACTCCTGCATACCGTCCCGCTTTTGCGATCAATGGTTTAGAAGATTTGTGTCTAGAACTATCGATCCTATCGCGGAAACAGAAGCGGGATGAAATGCCTGACCGAATCACAGATGAGATCTTGAACGAGTACGCATGCGTCGGAACTTACGATGAGATTGGACAGGTGATA
>DMOB01000274.1:0-5272 GCA_003452475.1 Acidimicrobiaceae bacterium
GAACGGGACCAGTCCAATTCGTCCGGGAAGTACGTGGAGAGCTTCGTAAAGTTGTATGGCCAACAAAAGATGAGCTGATTAATTATTCGGCTGTTGTTTTAGTAACCATTGTAATTTTGACCGCCTTGATTGCGGGCCTCGATTACCTAGCGGGCGAAGGGGTATTGCGCCTCTTCGATGTGAACTGATGACTAACACCGACGTAAACTCAGATGCAGCTTTTGATCCGATGGCTGCAGCACGAAAGTTGATGGGTGCTGAAAAGGCAACCCCGCTTGAGGAAATGGCTGGTGATAGCGGCCAAAATGATGAAACTATTGGCATGGTCGATTTGGCTCCAGAAGGTTCGCTAGATAGCGACAATGAAGTTGTTATCCTTGACGAAGATGAGTTGCTTGAGGCTTCTGAGGAACAGGAAATATCGGCATACGATAGGCCTGGTAAATGGTTCGTGGTCCATACGCAGTCGGGATACGAAAAAAAAGTCAAGCAGAACCTAGAAGCTCGAGTTTCATCTTATGACATGGAAGACAAGATTTATGAAGTTGTCGTTCCAATGGAAGATGTCATGGAGTTTAAAAACGGTCGAAAAGTAGTTGTTCAGAAGAAAATGTTCCCTGGATACCTGCTGATTCGTTGCCGGCGTAACGATGATGTCCATCACATGATTAGGAATACCCCGGGGGTTACTGGCTTTGCTGGGCCTGGTGGCAATCCCTCACCATTACGTAGGAAAGAAGTGGATACTTTTCTTCATGTTAAAAAAGATGGAGATGAGCCGCAGCGTAAGACAAAGCCCCGTATGATTTATGAGTTGGATGAGAGTGTACGTATCAAGGAAGGTCCGTTCGCTGATTTCCAAGGCCAAGTAGTGGAAATTAATGAGGAACAACTCAAAGTTAAGGTTCTAGTTAATATTTTCGGTCGGGAAACTCCGGTCGAACTCGATTTTTCTCAGGTGGCTAAAATCTGAGAGTAACTTATTGCCGTTATCGGTAAATAAATTAAATGCCCTAGTTGCTCTCGTTTTTGTGAGAGCCCCACAGACGGAGAATAAGAATGGCGAAGAAGAAGGCGGTCGCCCTCGTAAAAATTCAGATACCAGCAGGTCAGGCGACTCCCGCACCACCTGTTGGAACGGCTTTAGGGCCGCATGGCGTTCAAATAATGGATTTTTGCAAGGCGTATAATGCGGCAACAGAAAGTCAGCGTGGAACCATAGTTCCAGTTGAAATAACTATTTTTGAAGATCGTAGTTTTACATTTATAACGAAAACGCCGCCAACCTCGGTGCTTTTACGTGAAGCTGCAAGACTTGATAAAGCTGCTGAAAATCCAGGGCGTGAAACAGTTGCAACTATTAGTGACAAACAGCTGACTGAAATTGCCAATATGAAATTACCTGACCTTAACGCATTAGATATCCAGGGAGCTAAGTTGCAGGTTGCTGGAACAGCGCGGTCAATGGGTATAGAGGTTGAGGGTTATTAAAATTGTTCAAGCCATTGCGTCTCATTTCGTAATGCCGCATATCTGGAACACCTCGCCAGATTTTTAGCGATTCGTTGAGGTAGCTGAAGGGCGAACCCATGAGTGGAAAAAAATACAAAGATTCGTTGAAAAAGTTTGACCGTAACATTCTTCATCAGCCAAACGACGCGCTGACTCTTGTAAAGCAAATGTCATCGGCAAAATTTGATGAAGCAGTAGATATATCTGTCTGTCTTGGTGTTGATCCTCGAAAAGCGGATCAAATGGTGCGCGGTACGGTGGCGTTACCGTCGGGTCCTGGTGGTGATGTAAAAGTCGCGGTTTTTGCTCAAGGAGATGCAGCTGCTGAAGCTACTGAAGCTGGAGCAGATGTAGTAGGGGCTCAAGACTTAGCAGAGCGTATAGAGGGTGGGTTTACTGATTTCGATATAGCAATAGCAACACCTGACATGATGCCGATAGTTGGAAAATTAGGTCGTGTTCTAGGACCTCGTGGGCTAATGCCTAACCCTAAATCAGGTACCGTGACAATGGATATAGCAAAAGCTGTCGGTGAGTTCAAAGGTGGAAAAGTAGAATATCGAACTGACAAATTCGGTAATGTGCAATTGGCAATTGGTAAAGTGAGCTTCGAGGGAGCCGATCTTTTGGCGAATTTTGAAGCGGTGATGGATGAAATTACCCGGGCAAAACCAGCGTCATCTAAGGGCAGATATCTCAAAAAAATTACTGTCTCTTCGACGATGGGCCCCGGTGTGAAACTGGATCCCAGTTCATTCAGTTGATAGAGCACGGTGGGATCTGACGTAACGTCCCGTACAATACAAGATTACATTTAAATTTTTACGCTCGCCCTAGAAACCCGGTCGGCTTAGGCCTGAAATCGATGTGTTTAAAACCACTCGGACCTGACGAGGCGGACCCTGTTTCCTGTGAAACAGCCTTACGGGCTGTGTTTCGGGTGTGGTGTTCGTTCTGCGAGCACCAGATACCCGAGAGGAGGTAAAACATGGAACGAGAACCGCGAGCAGAAAAAGTTTCCGTAGTTGAGGATGTCCGAGAGCGATTCGAAGATGCTGAAGCTGTGCTCATAACAGAGTACAGAGGTCTTTCAGTATCAGAGTTAGCTGAATTACGTGCAGCTCTACGAGATGCCGGCACTACGTACAAAATTTATAAGAACACGTTGGTTCGCTTAGCAATTGAAGACAACGCTCCTGAAGGCATGAACCAAATGCTAGTAGGGCCTACGGCGTTGGCGTTTGTTGAAAAAGACCCATCGGCTGCGGCTAAAGCTCTTAAAACGTTTGCGTCAAACAATGACGCACTCATAATCAAAGGAGCAATACTCAGCGGCGGATTGTTAGATGAAGCACAGGTTCGCGAATTAGCTGAATTACCATCGCGTGACGAGTTACTTGCGTCGATAGCAGGTGGACTGGCTGCGCCGCTTCAATCGATAGCTTCAATGATGAATAACCTGTTGTCAGAAGTGTCAGGTTTGTTGCAGGCATTGTCCGATAAAGGCGGAGCTATAGAAAGCTCAGGAGCGTCTGAACAATCAGATGATTCGGCAGTTTCTGAAGTTGATAGTGCTATAACTAGCGCCGAAACAGAAATTGTTACGAACGAAACTAGCGATGAAACTGAAATAACTGGAAAAGAGACCGAACCGGTCGCTGAAGAACAAACAGATGGCGATCAAGCCACCGAAGAAGACTGAAATACTTGAGGAGTAAGAATATGACTAGTGAAGAAATACTTGAGGCAATCGGCAATATGTCGGTGCTTGAATTGGTTGAGTTAAAGAAAGCATTTGAAGAAAAATTTGACGTGACAGCTGCTGCTGCTGCGCCGATGATGATGGCTGCTTCCGGCGGCGGCGGCGGAGAAGCTGCTGCTGAAGCGAAAGATGAGTTTGATGTCGTCTTAACTGCCGCGGGAGAAAAGAAAATTCAGGTAATTAAAGAAGTTCGAGGGCTTACGAGTCTCGGTCTTAAAGAAGCTAAAGATCTTGTAGAAAGTGCTCCTGCACCTATACTTGAAGGCGTAACTAAAGAAGACGCCGATAAAGCCAAAGAAGTTATTGAAGCAGCCGGCGGATCGGTAGAAGTTAAGTAAGTATTTTTTAGCTTTTTAGCTATTTAATGTATTTAAGTTAGTGGGTCTAGCGGCTAGTCCGCTAGACCCAGATTTTATAGAAATACTCTGAGAAAAGCATGTGTTTGGTCTAACGAGTAGAATCGTGAGGCCTTGTAACATAAGCCGTTGTTTGCACAATTTCGAAATGAGTTTGTGGATACTCGATGGCCCGGCTACGCTGATCTCCGTTGTGGTGTAACTGAAATTTCTTCGGACTTTTTCGTACTAAGCCCAACACGCCCCTTCACTCGGCGACCTTTGGCCACGGTTGCAACTGAATAATCTGAGGAGATCCCGTTGTCGTCTCGTCCTGTCCGGGAACGGTACTCATTTGGCAACCTCGATGAGGTCCTGCCACTACCTGACCTGATCGCTGTACAGAAGCTGTCTTTTGATCGTTTTCTTGAAATAGGTTTAGCTGAGGCTTTTGCCGATATAAGTCCAATAACTGACTTTACCGGGAACCTTAAGCTTGAATTTGAGTTCGAT
Organism: Acidimicrobiaceae bacterium; assembly: GCA_003452475.1. Classification (GTDB taxonomy): domain Bacteria; phylum Actinomycetota; class Acidimicrobiia; order Acidimicrobiales; family Poriferisodalaceae; genus UBA9040. Next base: position 4,123 of record DMOB01000274.1, read on the forward strand.
CCTCATGACGAAGACCTTCGGTTACCGCCGAAGTTCACTGAGGAAGAATGTAAAGAGAAAGATCACACTTACTCGGTCCCGATTTTTGTCCGTGCGCGTTTTATGAACGCTACTACTGGTGAGATTAAAGAGCAGACAGTCTTCATGGGGGATTTCCCGATGATGACCAGGAAAGGAACGTTTATAATAAACGGTACTGAGCGGGTTATTGTCAGCCAGTTAGTGCGTTCTCCTGGGGTTATTTTTCAGCCTGGTGAGAGATATAGGTTAAGAAATATTCAAAAACATCAATTAGTAACTGGCACTATTCATCCCTACCGTGGCGAATGGATAGAGTTTGATGTCGAGCATAAGCCTGGCAAGGATGTTACTGCTGGAACAAGGGTTGCTCGTAAACGACGACTCAGTATTTTTACATTAATTCGTGCTTTAGGGTTTGATGAAGAGAATTATCCTGGATTTCTTCAGCGTTACGTCAATCACTTTGATTTCCTTGAGGGTCAGTGGGAGAAAGACCAGCCGTTAGCGCCAACAATGCAAGAATCGCTTATCGAAATTTATAAGCGAGCCCGTCCGGGTGAGCCACCTACTCCAGAAGCGGCTGCCAATTATTTTACAAACGCGTTTTTCGAAGACCGCCGTTATTCACTTTCTAAAGTTGGTAGGTACAAGCTAAACAAGAAACTTGGTCCTGAACTTGATCGTATTGAAGAGCTGTTCGGCGTTAAGTTAGAACGCCCTGATCCGACCTCTTCAGTTTTGTCTCGCGCTGAGGTGCTGGCAGCAGCTACTTATTTGTTGCATCTAGCGGACGCTCAGCCGGGGTATCGTCTAGATGACCAAGACCATTTCGCTAATCGTCGAATTAGGTCTGTTGGTGAACTAATTCAAAACCAGGTTAGAATTGGTCTAAGCCGTATGGAACGTGTTGTACGCGAGCGTATGACTACTCAAGATGTTGAGGCAATCACCCCACAAACTCTGATAAATACCAGACCTGTGTCGGCGGCGATAAAAGAGTTTTTTGGAACTTCCCAACTTTCGCAGTTTATGGATCAAGTAAACCCGCTGTCCGGGCTTACTCATAGGCGCCGGCTTTCCGCGCTCGGGCCAGGTGGCCTTTCTCGGGAAAGAGCTGGTTTTGAAGTTC
>DMOB01000311.1:0-9163 GCA_003452475.1 Acidimicrobiaceae bacterium
AGGAAAGCGTGCTCAGGCCCCACTCCAGGGTAATCCAAACCAGCAGAAATAGACTTAGCTTCTTGAACTTGACCTACCTCATCTTGCATAAGATAAGAGTTCATTCCATGCACTACCCCAGGAATTCCTCTGCCTACCGCAGCGCCACCAGCAGGCTCAACACCCACCAACCTAGATTCACTCGAAGCAAAACCAGAGAAAATACCGGCGGCATTACTTCCACCGCCGATGCATGCAACTACTACATCTGGATCAGCGCCGGTGAGAGCTAAACATTGCTCATTTGCTTCGTCTCCAATTACGTGGTGAAAAGTTCTAACCATCCATGGATATGGATGCGGGCCCATTACCGTACCTAAACAATAATGGGTGCCTTCTAACGTCGCCACCCAGTCACGTAAAGCCTCGTTAACAGCATCTTTGAGCGTCTGGCTACCAGATTTGACCGCTTCAACCTCCGCTCCTAAAAGCTGCATCCGAAAAACATTCAAAGATTGCCGCTTTACATCAACAGCCCCCATATAAACTTTGCAGTCCATATCTAATAGTGCTGCCGCCGTAGCTGTCGCCACGCCATGCTGACCCGCACCAGTCTCAGCTACTAGCCTTGTTTTGCCCATTCGCTGAGCCAGTAAGGCCTGCCCTATAACGTTATTTATTTTATGAGAACCAGTATGGTTCAGATCTTCGCGCTTTAGAAGAACTCGACAACCCAGTTGCTTCGACAACCGAAAGCATTCAGTTAACGGTGAAGGTCTGCCCCCATAGTCTCGCAATACTCGATGGAAATCATCAACGAAAGTAGGATCTTCCCACGCTTCACGAAAAGCGACCTCTAACTCTTCGCATGCAGGAATGAGGGTTTCGGGAACGAAACGTCCACCAAATGTACCAAAGCGTCCGTCAGAGGTCGGCTCAATCATTACCATCTTTACAATGTGCCCCGTTCAGGGTCTCAATTACTAGTTAAATAACGAACTTTTTAATATTTATTACTCATTGCGCCAGTCATATGGCATTGAGTCGGTTTCAAGCTCACTCTCGTCCGGCTCAATATCGGTAGCAGCCTGTCGAGCATTGGTTATGAACTCCCGAACTAGAACAGGATCCTTGCGACCAGCAATTACCTCGACGCCACTCGCCACGTCAACGCCCCAAGGCTGGACTGATTCAATAGCCCTCCCGACGTTTAGAGGATTAAGCCCGCCAGCTAGAATCAATGGTCTGCCACGATCTCTACCATCGAGCAACGTCCAGTCAAATACCTTGCCCGAGCCTGGCTCTGGAGCATCTACCAACACCGCTGCTGCCCCATATTCAATTAGTCGGTCCATACTCGGGTCACCCGCGACAAATGCTTTAATCATCGTTGGAACACGCTCCGCTATCCAGGCACTGTCATCTACACTCTCATGACCGTGCAGCTGCGCCGATTGAAGCCCAGCCTCATGGGTTATTTCGACAACTCTGTCTCGAAGCTCATTTCGAAAGACGCCAACGGTCATAATCCCGCCCGGTAGACGTTTCACAATATCGCGCGCTACAGATGGTCGAATTTGACGAACTGAGCCAGGAACAAAATTAAAACCCAGAGCGTCAGCACCCATTCCAATTGACAACAGCGCATCTTCTTCTGTTGTAATTCCGCAAATTTTTATAAACATAAATCAACTTCGGTCATGGCCCTTACAAGTAAGTCCGGAGCCCCACTAGTAACCAAGATTTCTCCTACTAGAACAGCGTCAAAACCGGCTTGCGCAAGCGTCGCCGCATCAGCAACATCGCGTACACCTGACTCTGCCACCGAAGTAACTGACCCACCGATCAAGTCTCCCATTCTCAGAGCACGCTCATGATCAACTTCAAAGGTATACAAATCTCGCTGATTGACACCAACTAGCTTAGAGCCTATCGAGATAGCTCTCTCCAGTTCAATCTCGTCATGTACCTCAACTAAAACATCCAGCTTAAGCTCGTTAGCGAGATCATGGAAACGTTTCAGCTCTTCATCATTAAGAGCAGCAGCTATAAGCAAAACAGCATCTGCTCCCATAATTCTGGCATCTAATACGTCGAATTCATGAACCGTAAAATCTTTACGCAATACCGGCAGGGATACCGATTCTGTCACTACCTGGAGATCTTCTGGCGAGCCTCCAAAACTTTCTGTATCTGTCAAGACCGACACGCATGTTGCTCCCCCAATCTCATACTTTTTTGCTAACTCCGAAGGGTTCAGATCAACAGCAAGGGCACCTTTTGATGGCGACTTTCGTTTAACCTCAGCAATAACGCTCAAGCCATCGGTCTGAAGGGACTTAAGAAAACCTCGAGGTGATGGGCAGCGCACAGCGGTTTCGAATAGCTCTCCAAAAATTCGATTATCTTTCTCAGCCTCTGCCCTATGCCTATCGAGAATTCGATCTAGATACGTTTCCAAACTGGTGTCCTTAAATCATCTATATCCATGCCAGCCAAACGCGCTTAGAGATCTAGGCCTTTCGCACATACCGGCTCCAAGAAGATGAGCTCAGCTCGACCCGCCATATATTGTCCGGTTGCCTTTCCGAACTCCTTCATCCCGTCTGACGTGCCGTGGGCTTTCAACGCATCAGAATCTGAATACATCTCATAGAACCAGACCACATTTTCATCGCCCTGATCTTTATGAGCAGCATAAATTTCTGTTCCTGGTTCCCCTGACACATTTTTAATACCAAGATCAGCTATCACCGCCAAAAGCGAATCACGCTCACCTTCGTTAGCAGTCAGTTTTGCTAGTAGAGCTGGTTTCGGCATCGGTTAATCCCCTTTTTGACGTTTTTGAAAGCATACGACTTTGAACAAGAATATTGACGGTGGTATTTCCCATCAATTGTTTTCTAATGAATATTACCTCTCAACGATTTCATCAAGAATCGGTGAGCTAGACACAAGAGAGCCGTCAGAAGTGCACATATTGACAAACCCAGCCTTCGCTACTCCCATTGCTACAGAAAAATCACCTTCGATAGTTGCTGTGTAAATCTTGCCTAATATTTCACCATTTTCGCCATAAAGCTCGTCTTCAGCGTGGAGTTCTTCAGTCGACTTGAACCGCTGCACCTGCTGTCTTGCTCCTTTACGCGCTGAAATGCGTTCGACAAGTTCTTGTCCGCGATAACACCCTTTGTTAAATGAGACCGCCATAGCTAGAACACCTGATTCGTTAGGAATGCCGCCAGACATTATCTCCTTTCCAAGTATAGGAAGTCCGTAAGTCAACCTTGCTCTCTCATAAAAACCTGGAGTCTCGCCTCTAATAGGTGACGAAACGCTGGACCCTAACAAATCGAACCCAGCCATACCCGGCCAAAACGCTGGCGCTACTAAATCAGCCACAAATGTTTCTGAAATTTCGTCGACACCGCGAACAGCAAGCATCTCCCACTCAAGGTCTGTGAACTCCGCTTTAGTTCGAAGTTTAAATCGTTCCAGGGAGGCCCTCAAAGCAGCACCAAACATAGGCTCCGTGTCCAAGTAGAAGAGATTGGTATCAGCACGAGATACTCGAAAGAAGCCTTCAATCTGCCCGCGCGGCTCGAGGAGAAACGAAAAAGCTGATTGGCCAGGCTGAAGAGTTTCAACCTCCTGCGACACCTGCCCTTGTAAAAAAGTTGCGGCTTCAGGGCCTTCAACTTTCAAAACATCTCTTTTGAGAAGTACTGAAAACACTTCATTCATGTTAACTATTCCTCTTTGTAAGGTTCCTAATGACGCCGTGCACAAGTTCGATACCAACGTTGTCATCTAGAGACATTATTGATTCTGGGTGAAACTGAACCGCTGCTATCGGCAACTCTTTGTGCTCAACTGCCATAGCCACTCCATCATCTGCACTGACGGCAACAACTTTCAGCTCATCAGGAATTTTGTCAAGCTTCGCAAAAAGTGAATGATACCTTCCAGCACGAAATGACTCTGGTAACCCAGTGAAAATTCGACTGTCGAAAGTTTCGATAAGCGACGGCTTTCCATGCATCGGACTGACTAATTGGTCTAATACACCGCCATAATATTCAACAATTGCTTGCAGCCCTAGGCACACACCAAATATTGGAATTCCTTCGGCTACAGCAAGTTCAATAGTTTCTGAAATGCGAAAGTCTTCTGGTCGTCCCGGGCCGGGAGACAAAACCAGCAAATCAGTTTTACTCCGGTCAATCTCTTCTAGATGAACGCCTGACCGCAAGGTTGTAACCGATGCTCCCGTCTGTTTCAAATAATTCGTTAACGTATGCACAAAAGAATCTCGGTGGTCGACCACTAGCACACGACAATTTTGGCCAACCTGGTCTCCGCGAGGAGCTTCAGATGCGTTACGCGGAACGCGCAACGCATCTAAAAATGCTGCAGCTTTAAGTTCAGTCTCAGCTTCCTCTGCAAGAGGGTCGGAATCCCACAAAAGGGTAGCACCAACCCTAACTTCAGCTTTACCATCCTTAATTCGTATGGTCCTCAACGTGAGCCCAGTATTTAATCCCCCGTCAAAACCGACTTTCCCAATAGCACCCCCGTACCAAGAACGTGGAGATTTTTCATTTTGTTCTAAGAACTTCATTGCAGCAGCTTTCGGCGCTCCCGTAACCGTTACCGCCCAAGTGTGAGTAAGAAACGCATCTAATGCATCAAATTCTGGACGAAGACGGCCTTCCACATGATCCACAGTATGAATAAGCCTCGAGTACATCTCAATTTGTCGACGTCCGATAACTTTCACCGATCCAGGGACACATATTCTGCTCTTATCATTTCGGTCAACATCGGTGCACATAGTCAGCTCCGACTCATCTTTCGAAGAGTTAAGCAATGCCAAACTTTGTGATGCATCATCTAATGGATCTTGACCTCTAGCAATGGTCCCCGATATTGGGCATGTCTCAACTCGGTCGCCTTCGACGCGAACGTACATTTCGGGCGAAGCACCCACTAGCCACTCGTTTTTGCCGAGGTTGATCAAAAACCCGTACGGCGATGGATTTTGCTCTTTCAAACGCCTGAATAATTCCGAAGGGGGTTCAGGCGAAGGCTCGCTAAAAGTTTGGCTAGAGACAACTTCGAAAAGGTCTCCCCTCGCAAAATAATCCCGGGCTAATTCGACAGCATTTGCGTAACTACCTGGCGCATGGTCGCGATAAGACACGAAAGACTTGTCGGCTAGGTAGGGAGCTAGTTCTCCAGCCCTCTCGAAGAGGATCGTCTCTCGACCACCAATCGCGAATTCATAGGAAACTTGCTCAGCTACTGCGCCCTGATGGTCCACCACAATCAACTCATCTGGAATGTACAGCAATAGATCGCGCTGATCCGCAGGCCGCTCGAGGCTCATCTCCATGGGCTCAAACTGAAAAGCTAGGTCATAACCAAAAGCCCCATAAAGCCCAAGGTGCGGATCAACGCCAGCAAAAAGCTCAACGATAGAACGCACTACAGAAAACGTCGACGGTTGACGACTTCTTTCTTCCTCTTCGAACCGGTGGCTAACTTGCTCGATACGACACGACACAGTGTCTTCCGATTGAGTGACCTGAATGGCTCCAACTACTTTTGTTACTGCGTTATAAATAACATCTAAAAAAATTTTCCCTCGAGCATTAAGAGCTCTTACTTCTACGAAGTCATTGCTGCTAGTAATACTCAGCGGCGGGTTAACAAAGCCCATATCCCATCTCGTGTATCGGCCTGGGTATTCATAGCTAGACGAGAGCAATAAACCCTTCTCGGAGTCAAGGCGGTCAATGAGTTCTTCTATAGCTGCATCTGCTTCTATAGGACTCCTGCTGACAGTTACTTCGATTCCACCCTGCGTGAGGTATCGGTGCTCTCCGTCCTCAGACATAACTATAGGTATAGCCCTGTGCTACCCGGCTCAACTCTTGGCGCTGCTATTGCGTGGATATCTCGTTCACGAAGTATTAAAAAATCTTCACCCTGCACTTCGACCTCGTGACGGTCTTCCGGACTAAATAACACTCGGTCACCTTCTTCTACACTTCTCACATTCGGGCCAGCCCCAACTACCTCGCCCCATATTAATCGCTTCTGCTGCTGAGCAGTTGAGGGAATCAAGATACCGCCGCTACTTCGACGCTCAGCCTCATCTGTCGGCATGCGAACTAAGATCCGATCATGCAGCATCTTGATCGGACGTTTCTCATCCGAAGCGGATTTTGAGAGATTTGAATCTTCAGTCACAAAAGCAAGGTACCGTTTCCAAGCATGACAACCGAAGCGGATGGACCGAAACTATTAAAAATCGATACGACAGATGGAATTAAACTCGAGGCCGAATTTAATTCTGTTAACTCAGCGCAAGCTTTGGCTGTAATAAGCCATCCTCACCCTCTATATGGCGGCAACTTCCAAAATGGCATTGTCGAAAGTCTTTTTCAGGATCTCCCGAAGGCGGGAATCGCCACTCTTCGATATAATTTTCGTGGTGTTGGCAAGTCCGAGGGTTCCTTCGGCGAGGGCGTCGACGAACAACTAGACACGGCTGCGGCTTTTGGATATGCCCAGGGAACTGAACTAGCATGTCCGCTCATTTCAGTTGGCTATTCCTTCGGAGCTGATGTGAGTTTCGCTGTAGACCATTCGCTCTTAAAGGCATGGGTTGGAATTGCCCCACCACTTAGTCTCATCGACCCGAAGCAGATGAAGGCGGGTTCCGATGATCGGTCAGCATTCTTAATTGTGCCGGAACAAGACCAGTACCGCCCGCCATCAGAGGTAGAAATCGTGACTTCAGATTGGCGTTCCGCACAAATGCAAGTCGTTCCAGGAGCGAATCATTTCCTTGCAAACTCTTCTTCTCTAGTGGTTGAACTCGTCAGAAATTGTATCTTAAGCGTCTGCTAAACTGCGAGAGCAAAGCCATTCGAGCCGGTAGGTGAACCCTCCACAAGAGGTCCAACCTAGCCATTACTTTCGCCCCGGCCCCCTACACTATTTTTGAGCCTGATTTTCCCCAGTACTCATCACGTAAGAGTCGCTTATACAATTTTCCAGTTGGTAGCCGAGGAAGTTCCTCTCGAAAATCAACTGATCTGGGTACCTTAAATTTTGCAAGTTGGTTCGACGCATAACTAAGTAGCTCTTTCTCAAGCGCCTCGTTAATTTCAACGCCTACCGCGAGCTGGATTACGGCCTTCACTTCTTCGCCAAGATCAATATTAGGAACCCCAAAAACAGCGACGTCCGCAACCTTTGGGTGCATTATGAGGCAATCTTCGATCTCTTGTGGGTATATGTTCACGCCACCGGATATAACCATGAACGATTTTCGGTCTGTTAGATATAAGAAACCATCTTCGTCTAATTTTCCGATATCGCCGAGTGTGGTCCAAAGCTCATGATCTGGGTGCTGAGACCCAACTGTCTTCTCCGGAGCATTGTGATATTCAAACGTTTGTGAAGTATTTTCAAAGTAAATAGTCCCCTCTTCACCGTTCACAACTTCAACGCCCTCCTCATCACAGATATGGATTACGCCAATTAAAGGTTTACCCACAGTGCCAGGGTGTGAGATCCATTCTTGTGGCCCGACGTAGCAGAATCCATTCATCTCGGTACCTGCATAATATTCGTGGATAATTGGACCCCACCAGTTGAACATCTCATGTTTAACTGCCGTAGGGCACGGCGCAGCTGCATGAATTGCTACCTGATGAGAGGATAAATCATGTCGTGTGCGCTCCTCCGGGGGAAGCTTTAGCATCCTGCTAAACATTGTCGGAACCCACTGCGAATGGGTTACTTTATACTTCTCTATACATACAAGGGCCTCTACTGGATCAAATTTTTCCATCACAACTACGGTTCCACCCATTGCTTGAGTTCCTGTGGTGAAACCAAGAGGCGCAGAATGATAGAGCGGAGCTGGAGAAAGATAAGTGTGTTCCGCTCCTATCCCGAATATGCCACCCACGACAGAAGCTCCCACAATATCTGGGGTAGAAATATCGCTACCATCCAATGGTGGCTTAATCCCCTTTGGCCTGCCAGTAGTCCCTGAGCTATACAACATTCTGGCCCCACGCGGCTGCTCTGCTAAAGGCTCCGTCGGGAACCCAGCAACAACATCTTGAAAACATTCATAACCTTCGGCAGCTTCATCAAACATCAACCGAATAGGGCATTCGGCAATAGAAGTAACCATCTCTGTGGCCACCTGTTTTACTGCAGGACTAACTACTAAAATTTTTGCCTCACAGTCCTGCACTATGTAGGCAGCTTCATCTGCAGTGAGATACCGGTTAACGGTAGTGAGATAAAGACCGCTCCTCATCGCTGCCCAATAGGTCTCAAAATAGCGAATATGATTATCTGCAAATATTGCAATATGGTCACCGGGCCTAAGACCCTGGGCCCACATCATTTGAGCGAACTGAGCTGAACGATTTTCGAGCTCTTGGTATGAGAGTTGTTCACCGCTACCTGCCATTACGACGGCGGTTTTGTTAGGTGAATGTAAAGCGTGTTTTCCTGGATATGCCATAAAGCGAATTTACCTCATTTTAGCCGGTCACTAATCTATAGGTGCAGGCGGTCGCACATTCACGCCGGCCTCTATTAGCGCAACCTTCGCATCTCTAATCGTAAAGTCCCCGAAATGAAAAATCGATGCAGCCAGCACCCCTGACGCTTCACCATCAATCGCTCCTTCAACTAGATGCCGAAGCGATCCCACTCCACCACTGGCGATAACTGGTACCTCAACCGCCTGAGAGATGGCCCTAGTCAGAGCAATGTCATATCCAGTCTTAGTTCCATCCCCATCCATAGAGGTTAGAAGTATTTCACCAGCACCATAATTCACGACCTTCTTGGCCCACTCCAAAGCATCAAGGCCGGTGTCTTCTCGTCCACCTTTGATAAAAACGTTCCATGTTTCATCGCCATTAGTCTTAGCATCAATCGCCACAACGGTGCATTGGCTTCCAAACTCCTCAGAAATTTGCGTTATAAGATTTGGGGTTTCCACAGCTGCCGAATTAAGCGAAATTTTGTCTGCGCCTGCACGCAAAAGCTGCCGAGCATCCCCTACAGAGCGAATTCCACCGCCGATCGTAAATGGAATATAAACCTCTTCTGCAGCTCTACGAGCTAGGTCAATTATCGTATT
>DMOB01000022.1:0-7685 GCA_003452475.1 Acidimicrobiaceae bacterium
CGACAAGAGCGCCTAGCAGCTATAGAGCCTGAAATAGCTGACCGTAAGGCACAAGCGGACAGTGATATTGAAGCGGCGAAGGCTAGAGCATTAACGGATGTTCGCGCTCAAGTTACAAGTCTCGCTGTGGGCGCAGCAGAAAAAGTTGTCCAGTCAAGCCTTGACGAAAGCGCTTACACAAGACTGGTTGATGAATACATTGAATCAGTGGGCAAATAAAGAGCCCAGTAAGTAGTACAGCCCTTGCAATTGTTGAGGGAAATATAAGCCGCCACACATGGGTCTGCCCGTGATTGGCAGCATTCGGAGAGAACGAGGAAAGTCATGAGCGAGAAAGTTGAGGAGTACGCAGCTGGCCTAGCCAAATTGGCTGGAGCAGAAGGCGAACTCAATCGTGTGGCTGACGAGTTGTACCAGCTTGGGCGAACAGTTGAGTCGTCTGATGATCTGCGTGAAGCTCTAAGCGATCGCTCTATTCCTGCATCACGTCGGATTGGTATTCTTGAAGATCTACTTGGGTCCTCAGCTTCGCCAATAACGGTTAATCTGACGAGCATGTTGATTGGTGCTAACAGGGGCGGCGATTTGGCCTCTATAGCGAATGAGCTAGTGCGCCAAGCAGCTGAAGCTCGCGGACAGGCCGTAGCGGAAGTCCGCACGGTAATTCCGTTAGATGATGCTCAGCGGGAACGACTTTGTTCAGCGCTCTCCGGCGCAACTGGAAAAAATATCGATGTCGTCGTATTGGTGGACCCCGACATAATGGGTGGTATTGTCGCCCAGGTTGGAGACACAGTATTTGATGGCTCGGTGCGTACCCGTCTCGAGAAAATGAAGGAGCGCTTGTCGTGACTGATCTGAGCTTCGATGCTGGCGATATTACCGCAGCGATTCAGAAAAATATGGAGGGATTTGATCCCGCCATTGAATCTGGCAATGTTGGCAAAATACTGGAAATTGGTGATGGTATCGCCCGTGTTTCAGGATTGCCGAATGCGTCAGTTAACGAAATTTTAGAATTTGAAAGTGGGGACGTAGGTCTCGCTTTGAACCTTGATGCAGATTCAATTGGCGCTGTTGTCCTAGGCGATGTCGAAAAAATTGAAGAGGGTCAAAATGTGAAAGCGACGGGACGGATTCTTTCTGTTCCTGTTGGTGACGCAGTTCTGGGCCGCGTTGTAAATGCGCTTGGTGAACCAATTGACGGCAGTGGCCCAATAGTCGGCGCAGAGATGCGACGTATGGAAATTCAGGCTCCTGGTATTATGGGACGTAAGCCAGTACATGAGCCATTGCAAACTGGAATCAAAGCAATCGACTCGATGATACCGGTAGGTCGCGGTCAACGAGAGTTGATTATTGGTGACAGGAAAACGGGTAAAACATCAGTAGCGATTGACACAATTCTTAACCAAGCTGGACTTGGAGTAAAGTGTATATACGTTGCGATAGGCCAGAAGAGTTCGACTGTAGCGCAGGTAGTTTCGACTCTTACTGAAGCAGGGGCGATGGACTATACAGTTGTTGTCTGTGCCCCGGCGGCTGATGCAGCTCCGTTCAAATATTTAGCACCGTACTCCGGTTGTGCTATGGGGCAACATTGGATGGAAAATGGTGAGCATGCGCTCATTGTTTATGATGATTTGTCCAAACAAGCTGAGGCTTATAGGCAGCTATCGTTGCTTCTTCGTCGCCCTCCAGGAAGAGAAGCATATCCCGGAGATGTGTTTTACCTTCATAGTCGCCTTCTCGAGCGCGCGGCGAAGCTGTCTGATGAGAATGGGGCCGGTTCTCTTACTGCACTTCCAGTAATTGAAACGAAAGCAGGCGATGTATCTGCATATATTCCGACTAACGTTATTTCGATTACAGACGGACAAATATATTTGCAAGACGATTTGTTTAAGTCAGGTGTACGGCCAGCGGTTGACGTAGGGGTATCTGTCTCTCGCGTCGGGAGTGCTGCACAGACAAAGGCGATGAAGAGTGTTGCTGGAACGCTTAAAATTGACTTGGCCCAATTTCGCGATCTAGAAGCGTTCGCTACATTTGGCTCTGAACTTGATGCGGTATCTGCTGCTCAGTTAGGGCGTGGCTACCGATTGGTCGAGTTGCTAAAGCAAGGTCTTAACAGCCCGATGGCTGTGGAAGAACAAGTAATTGCGCTTTATGCGGGCATTAACGGCTACCTGGATGATCTTCCGGTAGAAGATGTGCAACGGTTTGAGGCTGAACTAATTGATACGATGAAGAACCGGCATTCTGGATTAGTCGAAGAGATTCGATCATCGGGTGCCATGCCTGAAGATCAAGTAAAGGCAGCGGTTGTGGCTTTCAAAGCTTCGTTCGAGACCAGCCAGCTAACGGCTGATAGCGGCGTAGAGGCCTGATTCGTAATGGCAGGCGGTCAAGAACGTATCCTTCGGCGACGAATAACCTCTATTGAAGCAACTAAGAAAATCACGCGCGCGATGGAGCTCATTGCTGCATCAAGAATTGTCAAAGCTCAGGCAAGAGTTAGTGCTGCGAAACCGTATTCAGAAAAAGTCACCGCAGTGATCGCGAACCTTGCCGGAGGTGGTGCAGGTGTAGATCACCCGTTGCTGAAAGAGGCCGAAGTAGTTTCGAATATAGCCTATGTAGTTGTTGCTGCAGATCGAGGTCTTTGCGGCGGTTACAACGGCAATGTCCTTCGGATGGTTGAACGGGCGATTGCTGAAGATAAGCAGCGTGGTGTTGGCTACAAACTAATCCTTACAGGTAAAAAAGCTACTAGTTATTTCTCATTTCGTGAGTTCGATATTCACGCTTCTTTCGCCGGTTTTTCGGATAAACCTAATTATTCGGATGCTAAAGAAGTTGCACAACTCGTTTCGGCTCTGTTTGATAGCGGCGAAGTGCAGGAAGTCCGACTGGCCTATACGAAATTTATCTCTATGGGTTCTCAACAAGCTGAGCTTGTTCAGTTCATGCCATTACAAGCAAATGACTTGGGATCTGACGTTGCTAGCGAAAGTGCTGGCGGATATGAGTTCGAGCCAGAACCTGCCGAGATACTTGGTAGCTTGTTGCCGCGATACGCCGAGGCTCGGTTATATGCTGCGTTGCTAGAGGGCTCTGCGTCCGAGCACGCTGCTCGACAGCGTGCCATGAAAGCGGCCACAGATAATGCTGAAGATCTAAAAACGAATTTGACGCGGATAATGAACCGTGCGCGTCAAGATTCGATTACTACAGAGATCATGGAAATCGTTAGTGGAGCTGAAGCCATGGGCGACAGTTCCACTAAGATTATCGATGATTTAATTTCCGAAACCCTCGAGTCTCCATTCGAGGGTATATCCACCATCGCTAACGGCGCCTGAGCCATCAGGAGACTCATTAAATGACAATGACCGAGGATAACACCGAACTTAAAGACGGCAGGGTACTTGCTATCACTGGACCGGTTGTCGACGTTGAGTTCCCCAAAGGGGCTCTTCCGGAAATAAACACATACGTAGAAATGGAAGTTGATCTAGACGGTGAGTCTGTGATCATTGGCGGTGAGGTAGCTCAACAGCTTGGTGATGGCAAAGTTCGCGTTGTCTGTATGAAAGCAACTGATGGGTTGCGACGCGGAACTGTTGTACGCAACACTGGGCGTGGAATTACGGTGCCTGTTGGAGATAACGTCCTCGGCCACATTTTCAACGTTATCGGTGAACCTTTAGATACAGAGGACATCGGCGAGGTTCCGGAGCGATGGGAAATACACCGTCCCGCTCCATCTTTTGAAACATTAGAGCCCAAAGCTAAGATGTTTGAATCCGGCATCAAAGTTATCGATCTGTTAGAGCCGTACCTTGAGGGTGGAAAGATCGGACTGTTCGGTGGCGCCGGTGTTGGTAAGACGGTGCTTATCACCGAGATGATTAACCGCGTGGCATCGCAACACGGCGGCGTTTCAGTATTCGCTGGAGTTGGTGAACGAACTCGCGAAGGCACCGATCTCTATCTGGAAATGGAAGAGTCCGGAGTTTTAGAAAAAACTGCTCTCGTATTCGGCCAAATGGATGAGCCCCCAGGAGTTCGGTTGCGCGTCGCTTTGTCAGCCTTAACAATGGCTGAGTATTTCCGTGATGTTCAGGGACAAGAGGTACTGCTCTTTGTCGACAATATTTTCCGGTTCGTGCAAGCTGGTTCTGAAGTGTCGACACTTCTAGGACGTATGCCATCTGCTGTGGGCTATCAGCCTACTTTGGCTGACGAAATGGGCGAATTGCAGGAGCGGATTACCTCGACTGCTGGCCACTCGATTACCTCGCTGCAAGCGGTATATGTACCCGCCGACGACTACACGGATCCCGCCCCATTTACAACCTTTACGCATTTAGATGCAACAACTGAGCTAAGTCGCCAAATCGCATCATTGGGTATTTATCCAGCTGTTGACCCGTTAGCTTCAACATCTTCTATTCTTACTCCTGAAGTTGTTGGTGCTCGCCATTATGCTGTCGCACGTAATGTGCAAGAAATTCTTCAACGTTATAAGGAGTTGCAAGACATTATTGCCATCCTCGGACTTGACGAGCTCTCAGAAGAAGACAGAATTACTGTTAATCGTGCGCGTCGAATTCAGCGTTTTTTGAGTCAGCCTTTCTTCGTTGCGGAGGTGTTCACAGGTTTACCTGGAATATTTGTTCCGATTGAAGAAACAATTGAGTCATTTGAAATGTTATGTAATGGTGATCTAGACCATCTACCAGAACAAGCTTTCCTGAATGTCGGAAATGCTGATTCTGCTATGGCAAAGGCTCGTGAGTTGGAAAAGTCTTGATGGTTGATATCGGAGAGGTAAACCATGCGAGTTGAGCTAGTTTCACCTGAATCAGTTCTGTTTTCTGGAGAATGTTCTCAAGTAGTTACTAGGACAGTAGACGGTGACGTAGCGTTCCTTGACAACCACGCGCCGTTTATTGGATCGCTTGGAATAGGGGAGACCCAATTATGGGCTGATGATGGTGTAATTGCTCTCGCCATAAATGGAGGCTTTGTTGAAGTCAGCGGGAACGCTGTGACTATCTTGAGTGATGATGCTTTAGCGCGTGCTGATATAGATATGGAAGCTGCGCAGGCTGATCTTGATGAAGCAGATGCTGCTCTATCGGTTAATAGTGATGACGACAATGCAGCATTAGCTAAGAAATGGGCAGTTACTAGGCTTCAAGTTGGCTCAGCGAAATAGAGATAACTGGTTATAAATTTAAGTTAAACAGTGGCAGTTACTTTTCTAAACGAAACTTAATTTTTCTGAATTATCTACTTTTCTGTAGTAGCAGCCACTCCGAGTGGCGCCGGATTCTGCTTTCGTGTGACAGGCGCCTGCGCCATCGCGGCGAACCATATACAAAAGGGAATTCTGCTCGCAATTTACGCGGATTTCTACAAGGCTTAGAGTGTCTCCGGAAGTAGCTCCTTTGTGCCAAATCTCATGCCTGGAAGTTGAATATAATACAGCACTTTGACGTTCAAGAGATAATTCGAAAGCTTCTTGATTCGCGTAGCCTATGAATAAGACCTCTTTTGTATCAACCTCTTGAAGAACCACAGGAATGACTCTGTGGTCCGCATCTCCGATTGACTTGAGTTTATTAAAATCAAGTTGCTGAGTCTGACCTTCTTCGAGAATTTCGTCACCTGACATAGGTGTTGAGCATATGTCCCGACGGACCTAAATCAATATTGAATCTTGAATTGATTTACGTGAAATCTACAGATGCAAAAGTGCTCAGCTTCTCAATGTTGTGTATGGCTCGAATCTCACGAACCGTTCCACTTTTTGATCGCATAACCAGAGATTCTGATACTGCTCCCTTAGAAGTGAAACTAATGCCTTTCAGTAGCTCACCGTCTGTAATTCCAGTGGCAGCAAAAAATACATCGTCTGAACGAATCAAGTCTTCAGTATGCAGGACTTGATCAAGCACATAGCCGGCATCGATAGCGGCTTTTCGCTCGCTAGTGTTTCGTGGCCAGAGTTTTCCTTGCATCTCTCCACCAAGACATTTGAGAGCGGCTGCAGAAATTACACCCTCGGGTGTGCCGCCGATACCAAAAAGTACATCTGCTCCATCATTGGCAGCGGTTGCTATAGCTCCTGCTACATCTCCGTCGGGAATGAGCCTTATCCGAGCTCCTGATTGTCGGACCTCGTCGATTAGATCTGCGTGACGGTCCCTGTCGAGAATTACTGCGGTGAGGTCGCGAATTCCGCGACCAGTAGCTTCAGCTATCGCATTTAGATTGGCTGTAGGAGATTTGTTGATGTCAATAACTCCTTTCGCCTCGGGGCCCACGGCTATTTTTTCCATATAAACGCATGGACCGGGATCGAACATAGTTCCGCGCGGAGCTACCGCTATGACTGAGATAGCGTTTCCTCTTCCCAGTGAAGTTAAGGTTGTTCCATCAATTGGGTCGACAGCAATGTCTGTCTCTGGGCCGGATCCATCGCCAATCATTTCGCCGTTGTAGAGCATTGGAGCTTCGTCTTTTTCGCCTTCGCCTATAACAACGATGCCGTTCATTGGAACTGAGCCCAAGATGATTCGCATCGCATCCACTGCTGCTCCATCAGCACCTTCTTTGTCACCTCGACCCATCCACCTAGCTGCAGCGAGGGCGGCAGCTTCGGTGGTGCGTACTAGCTCTAACGCTAGATTTCGGTCTGGTAGTCCTAAATTAGAATTGGCCATGAAAGCTGACCTTATCCGGTTTAGGGGGCTGAGTACGAGTTGAAGGGCAAGGTTCCGGCTAGCTTCTGTATTGTGATTCTCGCTGAGTTCGATGTGTGGCATTCTCGCCCGGCAGTTCCGACGCGCAGAGTTGCAGTTGGAGAAGGCAATTTGCCGATGGATTCTGCTCCTGGTCTAGGAGGATTACTCCTAGCTGGAATCGTTGCCGTAAATGCGGAAGCGTTATCTGAGGAGCTTCGACCAGGCTTACATGATCTATTTCAACGGCTTGAGAGTGGTGTGAGCGTTCCGCAGCCGCGCTTAAGGCACCGGTTACAAGAAGATCGGATTGGGCTTACTAGGTCTACGCACCGACTTATCGGCGGAGATTCTAATCGCTTAGAGTTTGACCTCGCTCCTCTTAGCTCCCCGGAGCCTCAGATACTCGCTGCGTTGTATCGGTCAGGCGAAGAACCTATGCCTCAGCGGCGTACATTGTTCACATTACTAAGGTCTGCAACGCGATGGAGAGGCGGGAATAGTCCAGATCTAGTTGATTTTTTAACTGGGCAGGAGTCGATGCATTCTGTAGAGCAATGGGCGAAAGGGGATCCATTTAATTGGGCCTTAGAGCTTCTCGGTTTTGAAAAAAATCTTAGTAACCCAGACGGCCGACTTGTTCGCCGGAATTTTCGTCGTCTTCTTAGGGGCGTTCACCCGGATCATGGTGGCAGCGCAATGGGTGCTGGCGCTCGTATTCAGGAACTAAAAACAGCTAGGAATATTTTGTTGGGAAGGGGCGAGGTAAGACGATGAACGCTCAGCGGTTTGATGTCGTAATTGTCGGAGGCGGAATTCTGGGGCTCACGACGGGTTATAAATATCTTCTTTCACATCCGGGAAAGTCCTTAGCTTTACTCGAGAGAGAACCTGGTCCCGCTCATCACCAAACTGGTCGCAACTCGGGGG
>DMOB01000059.1:0-10131 GCA_003452475.1 Acidimicrobiaceae bacterium
AAGTTAAAGGACCAGGATCTGGTCGCGAGACAGCGATTAGGTCTTTACAAAACGCTGGTATCGAAATAACTGGTATTCGAGATATGACTCCAACGCCGCATAACGGCTGTCGCCCACCGAAACGCCGGAGGGTCTGAGTATGTCTCGCTATACAGGGCCTAAAGCCCGTGTGTCACGACGCCTTGGCGTGAACATCTGGGGTACGGCCGGAGAAACTAAAGCTCTAGATCGACGTCCCTACCCACCCGGAGAACATGGGCGTACTAGAAGGCGTAGCCAAAACTCTGATTATCTAGAGCAGCTGCAAGAAAAGCAAAAAGCTCGGTTCACATACGGTATAACTGAAAAACAGTTCCGAAATACCTATACCGAAGCAGCTCGTCAAAAAGGTGTCACTGGAGAAATTCTTCTTCGGTTACTAGAACTTCGCTTAGACAATATTGTCTATCGCGCAGGTTGGGGTGCGACTCGCCCTCAAGCAAGGCAATTTGTTAATCACGGCCATATAAACGTAAACGGCCGTAGAGTCGATATTCCTAGCTACCGTGCACGTAAAGGTGATGTAATAGAATTGCGGACCCAATCTCGTGAGATGGTAACAATAAGATGGAATCTAGATGTGCTCGACCGAGCAGCCCCAATGTGGCTTGAACAGGGAGAGAACAAAGAACAGGTAACTGTCCGCGAAATTCCAATACGTGAGCAGATCGAAATTCCGGTCCGCGAACAGCTCATCGTTGAGCTTTACAGTAAGTAATCCAATCCACGGCCCTTCTGGAGATCCAGTGAGCATGCTCATTTTGCAGCGTCCGACAGTCGAAGCCCTCGGCGAAGAAGACAACAACCGCCAGCGTTTCGCTATCGGCCCACTCGAGCCTGGCTTCGGCCATACCATCGGCAATTCGCTTAGGCGCACATTGCTGTCATCGGTACCTGGCACAGCTATAACTCAGGTCAAATTCGATGGTAATGAAGCCTTGCACGAATTTGCCACAATTGATGGCATTGTCGAAGATGTTACCGACATTATTCTCAACCTTAAAGACGTAGTCTTGAGTTGCGAAAATGATGAACCTATGGCGATTCGAGTCGAAATATCAACAGCAGGGGTAATTCTCGCTGGTGATATAGATTGGGGAATTGACGTAGAATGTCTGAATCCCGAACTTGAAATAGCTACGTTGAGCGAGGGCGCGCTTCTGGCGTTAGACCTTACGATCGCTCGAGGAAGAGGCTATCTTTCATCGGCAGCACAGGACTTAGGAAGCACAATTGGTTTAATCCCTATTGATGCCATCTTCAGCCCTGTAAGAAGGGTGTCAATTGAGGTCGAACCGGTAAGAGTTGGCCAAGAAAATAACTTCGATCGTCTCATATTGGACATAGACACTGATGGTGCGATGACTCCTAGAGACGCTCTCGCATCGGCCGGTGATACCTTGGCTGGTTTGATTGCATTAATTGCTGAGCTAAGTGAAGAACCGTTAGGCTTAGAAATCGCTGAACTTGCGATTGTTGAAACTAGTTCTCCTGATCTAGATTTGGTGATCGAGGATCTCGATTTGAGCGAACGCCCTCGAAATTGTCTTAAGCGAGGTCAAATTAACACCATTGGTGAGTTGCTTGAAAAGACACTCGATGATCTGCTTTCCATTACTAACTTTGGACAAAAGTCATTAGACGAAGTTATCCAAAAACTTGACGAACGTGGGCTGGCCTTAAAAGGTATGACCCCAACTAGTTTGATTTAGGAATTTACCTATGCCCACTCCTAAAAAAGGCCGCAATTTTGGTGGCAGCTCTAGCCATCAACGCTCGATTATGGCGAACCTTGCTGCTTCACTCATTGCCGCCGAGGCAATTGAAACAACTGAAGCGAAAGCTAAAGCACTTCGCCCATATGCAGAGAAGCTTATTACTAAAGCTAAAAAAGCGAGCGCTGGTTCTAATAGTCTTCATAGGCACCGACAGCTTGTCGCCAACCTAAACGGTGATCTTGAAATGGCGCAAAAGCTCGTTGACGAAATAGGGCCGCGCTACCAGAGCCGTCCCGGCGGTTATACGAGGATTCTTAAGTTAGGTCCTCGTCAGGGAGATAAAGCGCCTATGGCGCTCATCGAATTGGTGTAAGTCGTTAACTGAATAGCGCTCCTGTGCTCACACAAGTTGATTTATTGACATAGGATCTGCATCATGCTTGATGGTCAACTTGTATCTGTTCTGCAGTCTTTTGATACGCCAACAATTTGTAATGCTTTAGAAATAGTGGCACCAGAGCGTCGCACTTACGGTTTCACTATTGAACCCTTTTACTGTCGTGATCCTAGTCAAACGCCAATGGTAGGTTTTGCTCGTACGGCGACTGTGCGAGCAATGGAACCGTCATCTAGAAGCAAAGAGGATGATCTATCGACAAGAGTTGGTTACTACCAACATATTGCGAGCGGTCCTGGACCCACAGTGACTGTCATTCAAGATATTGATTCTCATGTAGGATTTGGTGCTCACTGGGGAGAAGTTAATAGTAATTTACACAGGGGCCTTGGGTCAGTGGGGGTAGTAACCAATGGCTCAATACGCGACATTGATGATTGGGCTGAAGATTTTCGTGCCTTAGCAGGATCAGTCGGTCCATCTCACGCATGGATTCATGTCGTCGAATACGATATTCCTGTAGAGATTCATGGGATGAAGGTAACGCCGGGTGATTTGATACATGCTGACCAGCACGGAGCGGTTGTTATTCCGTTAGAGATAGCAACAAAAATTAGCGGAGCTGTAGATACGTTGTCGGCAAATGAAGCAAAGCTAATAGGCCCGTCTAAAGATCCTTCTTTCAACATAGAACAACTTGTTGAGTTGCTTGACCCTGCAGGCCGAGACCATTAGACAACACTGCGGTTGGATAAGAGATACTTGGGTTGATTGAATAAAGCAGAGTGTTCAGGTTTTTTTCACTATGGGATTAGGCAAAAAAACTTCCTGAGATGATTCAACGATCAGTTTCTCTTTGAGCCACTCATAAACTTCTGAACCGCATATGGCCGTTAGCTCTTCCGACATAGATTCATATACTGATGTTTTTCCGGTATAACCCTTTTCTTCTTCTGTACACCACCAAGCTACATCGGTGCTATCGCCACCCCAGTCCGCTTTTTGCCATTCTCGAACCATCGAAAATACGTGTCCGGATGTGGTTTCATGATCTTCCCTGCGAAGCGGGACTTGCCAACAGATATCGGGTTTGATCTTTACCTGAGACTGGCCGGTTTTAGTTGCCAGGTGATGGAAAGCACATCCAGAGCCTCCGGGATGGCCGGCACGGTTTTGAAAAATGCAGGCTCCGTCAACAACGACAGTTCGGAATGAACCGTCATCGTCTTGTGTGATTGGCCCGCCGATGCTCTCTGCGAAATCTAAGTTTTGCCAGAGATCTTTATCTAGTTGGTCAATATTTTTTAATGTTCGCGCACGATCATCGTTATCTGAAAAATAGGCTCCATGAGCGCAGCAACCAATGTCTAGCGCTGGTTCTATGGAGATACTCGGACAACCGGAGCCAAATATACAACTCCAGTTACTTTTTAGGAAAGTGATATCGAATAGCCAAGTTCTATCTTCAGTAGGGTCTTCGATAGACAGCCATTCCTTTGCTTTATTCATGAATTGATCTTATGAATAAAACTGAATAAGCGATAAATACGAAATGCTTTTAAATTAATCGCAAGAAATAAACAGGTACTTGCTGTGATCAGCCGAGGCTGCTGACAGGGTCAGTATCTCGTCCTGATCTGATCAGAGTGCCTGGTCGCGCATTCGTAAAATCACCGTTAGCTACTGCTTCTTCTCCATTAATAAATACGTGGTGCATTCCATTCGCTTCTCCGTATAGCCTCCAGCCTCCGCCAGGGAGATCCTCGCGGACGGTTATCTCTTTTGGTCCGATCAGATCAGGGTCAAAAACTACGAGATCCGCATGCCAACCTTCTTCAATACGGCCTCTGTCCTTCAAACCATATAGCCGTGCAGGCTGGTCAGTAATTTTCTGAATCACGGTTTCTAATTCCATGAGATCCTTATCGCGCGCAGCTTCAAGTAACACAGTTGAGTAATTAAACGTAGCCAGGAAATCTAGATGAGCTCCTGCATCTGAGGCTCCGATAAGACAACGATCATCATTCCAGAGGCTTTGACGCAATGCCCAAGATGCTTCATTGTCTCCAGCAGCAGGTGGGTACAAGCCAGTTTTGAGGTCGTCAGCTATTACTAGCTCACATAAAGCATCCCAAGCGGATTGGTTCTGTTCTTCGGCAATGCTTCCAATAGTGCGGCCTTCGAAATGTTTTAATTCGTTTCTGGTCACTTCTCCTACGGTTAGGCGCTCCCAACGAGCGATACCTCGAAAAGCGCTAGGTTGTTGTGCGTCATCATTTAATTGGGCTCGCCGGTCTGGGTCAGATAAGAGAGCTATTTTTTCGTCAGCTGGCAGAGCCATCGGCTCAGTCCAACCATGCAAAGTATCGAGGAGGAAACCGTTCTCGAAACAGAGACGGCTTTCGGCTGGCATAGGAGCTGTCAGAGCTATGACTTTTCCGCCTTGGCGAGCGGCGTAGTTACTGGCTTCTAACTTTTCGTAAATAATATCGCTTTGGCGATCGTTTGCGAAAATTACGTTCCAATTGAGAGGCTTGTCTGCAGCAACTGACATGTCGGTTAAAAGTTGGTAAACATCATCATCAAATCTTTCAATGGTGGGGATAAATTCAAGTGCTACGGCACTCGTTCCGCGTAAGACAGAGCAGAGCTCAACTAGTTCTTCTTTAGTGGCGTGTCGTGAAGGAACTGACTCGCCATCGCCATCATTGTGAGTTTTGGCCCAGGAGGAGCTGAAACCGAGCCCACCCGCCTCAATACTTTGAGCCAGTAGCTTTTTCATTTCCGTCAAGTCATCGGCTGAAGCAGATTCTGAAACAGATCTTTCGCCCATAACTACACGCCTTATTGCACTATGTCCAACAAGGAACCCGGCATTGGGCATGAGTGTTCCCTCAATGGCGTTCAGGTACTCATCGAAAGATTCCCAATTCCATGGGACTCCTTCTTGAAGCGAACTTAATGGCATACCTTCGACACGAGCTAACATGCGCATTAAATAATCACCGTGTTCGGGAGCTATGGGCGCAATGCTGAACCCGCAGTTACCTCCTATTACCGTGGTGACACCGTGCAATGGTGACGGCGAGAGTGTTGTATCCCAAAACACTTGAGCATCAAAATGGGTATGGACATCGATGAAGCCTGGAGCAACGATAAGACCCGAAGCGTCTATGGTGCGTTTAGCCTCATCATCGACTACATCGATAGCTACGATTCGTCCATTTTTGATGCCGATATCACCTATCCGGCGAGATTTGCCTGAGCCATCTACAATTGTCCCGTTACGAATAATAAGATCGAGCATCTTTTCACCTTTGAATATCTTTAAGAAACTATCGCGTTAGGAGCTCTATTGTCTCAGAATGTACGTATCGATTTGTCATACAAGGGAACCTCGTTCAGAGGTTTCGCCGAAAATAACGGTGTTAGGACAGTTGCTGGAGTTGTTCGTTCAGCTTTGGAACAGGTACTCGGTGGTTCGATTCCGCTGAATGTGGCTGGGCGAACAGATGCCGGGGTTCATGCTCTTCGACAAGTCGTCTCATTTCGAACTGCGAATAATAAGCTGGACCCTAGCAAACTCAAACGATCTTTAAATCGCTTATGTGCACCTGATATTTCAGTTCAAAATGTCTCCCTTGTCCCAGAAAGTTTCGACGCTCGATTCTCTGCAATCAGAAGAAGCTATAGGTACACGATAAATAATTCTCTAGTGTCGGATCCGCTTAAACAAGATCTTGAGTGGCATGTTCGACAAACGCTGAATGTCGAAGCTATGAATGCTGCAGCTAAAAAATTCGAAGGTGATCATGACTTCACTTCGTTTTGTCGACGGAGAAAAGATAAACCTGATGCGACGATGAACAGAAGTGTTTATGAGGCTAACTGGCGGAAAGCAGAAGAAAATCGGCTCTCCTTCTCAATTTCCGCAGCGGCTTTTTGTCACCAAATGGTTCGTTCGATAGTCGGTTTTTGTGTAGCCGTTGGTGCGGGTGATAGAGCCCCTGAGGATGTAACAACTACTTTAGAAGCGAAAGACCGGTCAATCGCGACGCTGATAGCTCCCTCGAAAGGGTTAACCCTGGTGGAAGTTTCTTACGCCCTATAGCGTTTTGTTGGGAACTCTTTTCAAAATGGATGGCTCAGAGTTTGCCGTTCTTCTTACTCTCCCGTAGCCTTAGATCCCGGTCCCAAAATTTGTGGGACTAGCGTGGATCAGACTAAGGTCCCGTACTTCCCTTCTATATTAATTAATTTGAGGTTGGCGCAACGTGCGTACCTATGCCCCCAAAGCCAGTGAGATTGAACGGCAATGGTTTATTGTCGATGCCGAGAATCTTGTACTAGGCAGAATGTCCACTGAAGTAGCTCGAATTCTTCGAGGAAAACATAAACCAACGTTTGCTCCGTACATCGATGGTGGTGACCATGTCATCGTGATTAATGCATCGAAAGTTGTTTTGACTAGTGACAAAATGGAAACAAAGCTGATTCATCGCCATTCGGGTTATGTTGGCGGACTTAAAACGCAAACGTACGGCGAGTTTTTAAAGAAAAAACCTAAGGACGCCATTCGGCAAACAATAAAAGGAATGCTTCCTAGAAATAGGTTAGGTGCACAAATGCTTACGAAACTCAAAGTATATGCAGGCTCTGACCACCCGCATGCTGCTCAAAATCCGACCGTGCTCGTTCTCGACCACGCTAAAAAAGCTAGTTGAAAACGGAGAACGACGTGACTTCCCCTCTTACACAAACAACCGGACGACGCAAAGAAGCTGTTGCTCGGGTGAGACTTCGCCCAGGTACGGGTGTAATCACATGTAACGACCGCTCGTTTGAAGACTATTTCACCTCATCGAGCCATCGTCTCCTGGTGACTGAACCTTTAAGGATCACTGAGCAAGTTGAAGCGTATGATGTTGACGTGACGCTGCATGGTGGCGGGCCCGCTGGCCAAGCTGGAGCAGTTCGCCTTGGAATAGCGCGCGCTTTGATTGAGCTTGATCCTGAAAAAAGACCTCAATTGAAAGCAGCTGGTCTGCTTACTCGTGACAGTCGAGCTAAGGAAAGCAAAAAATACGGACTCAAAAAGGCTCGTAAGGCACCTCAGTACTCGAAGCGTTAGCCCATAATTACCAAATGGCCTTGTCGTTTGGCACTGATGGTGTTCGTGGAATCGCACACAGTGAACTAACAACTAACTTTGTGGAAATCTTTGGGCGAGCCGCGGCCGAAGAATTTCAGAGTTGTTCCTGGCTGGTCGGTCGCGATACCAGAGAGTCAAGTTTGCCGCTAACGAAATTTTTAGCAAACGGTTTGGCTTCAACTGGCGGTGAGGTGTTTGATTTAGGGGTGGTCCCGACCCCGTTAGTGGCGGCCGCTTCGAAAATTGAAGAAATGCCCGCAGTGATGGTTTCAGCGTCTCACAATATTTGGTCTGATAATGGACTCAAAATATTTGGACCAGGTGGATTAAAACTTTCGGATGGTTCCCAGAAGTCAATTGAGCAACGTATCAAAAATTTGTTAAAGACTGAATCTAACGAAATTTCGGAACAGCAGACAACCCCGTATCTAGAACCCGACGCAGATTATTTGCGGTCGCTTGTTTCCTCCTTAGAAGGGCGAGATCTCCAAGGTCAGCGAATAGTAATTGACTGCGCGAACGGAGCCGCTTCTTACATCGCGCCGAAAGTGTTTTTAGCTCTGAAAGCGGATTTAGTTGTAATTAATGCGGAGCCTAATGGGCGAAATATTAACGCGGGCTGTGGCTCTAACCAACCTCGAATGCTTCAAGAGAAAGTATTAGAAACAAAGGCTGATTTTGGGTTGGCCTTAGATGGTGACGCCGATCGACTCATAGCAGTTAGTGGCGATGGCGCAGTTGTAGATGGTGACCAGATGTTGTGTCTTTTTGCAACTGATTTTGCAAGCCGGGACCTCCTTCAATCGCAAGCTGTTGTTGTAACTGTTATGTCAAATATGGGACTGATACGAGCAATGGCCCAAAATAATATTCGAGTAGAACAGACATTGGTAGGAGACAGAAACGTTCTCGCTGCGATGAATGAACAAGGAATTGAACTCGGCGGTGAACAATCAGGTCACATCATTTTTGGTAAACATTCGACCACAGGTGATGGAATTTTGAGTGGAATCCTACTTGCAGATCTAATAAAGAGGTGGGGAGGCGACACTGTTGCCATAGCTGCCTCAGCGATGAAACAACATCCACAGGTTCTCATTAATGTTCCTGTGGCTGGCATGAGCATTGATGTTGAAAACGTGTTTGCGCAGGAAATAGTTGATGCAACCAACTTGTTAAAAGGCTCAGGGAGAGTTTTGGTTAGAGCTAGCGGCACTGAACCGATTGTGCGGGTGATGGTAGAAGCAGAGACTGAAGAAACTGCCAGAAGTGTCGCGACGGATCTGGCTCACGACATTGAAAATCATGTGATTGGGTCCGTGCCTAAACCTGGGCACTAACGCAGAGTACCCTCATTCATATGTGTGGGATAATTGCGGTGTTAAGGAAAACTGATGTTAGGCCTCCGCTCGAAGCGAGCTATGCAGTCCCTCCTCTGGTTGAAGCAGATGAGAGGCTAAGCAACGCATCCTCCGAAGATCCAAGTCTTCACATTGAGCTGTCACACATAGCTGAATTGTTGACGCAAGCGAATAATTCGCTTCGTTCGATGCCCGGTGTACGGCTTCTAATCTCGGACAGTTCAGTCAGAGAAACATGTAGAGAAAAAATCGAATCAATAAACAGCAAGTATCAAAAGCTAGAATTGGTGCTTGACCAAAAATCTGAAAACCTAGAAGCCCTTAATGCGTCAGTAAGTAGCGGACGTGATGCCGCCTGGGCAATCGGAAAAGACCGGTTACGAAATGCCTTAGCCATAATAGATTTAGCCAAAGACACGATGTCAGAGGAGGCAGTCAGTTCTTATTGGTCTATTCAGACTGCTCTTTCTTCTCTGGATCGTATGGAAGTTCGTGGGCGAGATTCGGCTGGGCTGCAAATTTTTGTCACGAATGAAAGTGTTGATTTTTCGCAAACGTTGAATGGCTCAGTTTCTGAAAGGCTCCTAAATACCTTATTTACTTCTGGGGCTCTCCGTATCGTTGGGAAATCGCTGGTATTTGTGTACAAAATTTCTTCTCCAATAGGAGAGCTTGGTGAAAATACGCGGGAATTGCGGAAAGCAATAACTAGCGACCAGCTTTTGAATCGCTGCCTTAACCTTCCAGGGTCGAAAGTTTCAGTGATTGGCCATACGAGATGGGCAAGCGTAGGAATTATTTCGGAAGCAAATGCTCACCCGGTGAATTCAACAGAGAGCGAAGAAAACAGTGGTCCTTATGTCGCCGCAGTTCTTAACGGCGACGTTGATAATTTTGCTGATCTAAAAGTCTCCCACCGGCTTTCTATAGCTCCAGAAATAACAACCGATGCAAAAGTTGTTCCGGTGCTAATTAGTCGATCTCTCAAAAGCGGGAAGAATTTTACAGAAGCTTTTCGCTCAACTGTTCGACAATTTGAAGGATCAGTTGCGATAGCTGCTCATGCGGAAACAGATATAGAGCAAATAGGTATTGCCTTGCGCGGAAGCGGGCAAGGCCTTTATGTAGGAATGGCAGAAGGCGTTTTCGTGGTAGCCAGCGAGCCATACGGTTTAGTTGAAGAAACAGATAAATATCTCCGAATGGATGGTGAGAGCCTGAGAGCTGGTCAGAGCCGAGGCGGAAATGGCCAGGTCATAATTTTAGATGCTGAAAATGCTGGTGAAAGAATCGGAATTAAGCGAATCTCTTACGATGGTTTCGATCTAGGAGTAGCTGCTGAAGAAATTACGCAGCGAGAGATTACGACTCGGGATATAGACCGGGGGAATGCCCCACATTTTTTACTAAAAGAGATCTCCGAAGCTCCTGAGTCATTTCGTAAAACTTTACGCGGCCGAATAG
>DMOB01000147.1:0-5127 GCA_003452475.1 Acidimicrobiaceae bacterium
TCGTGATTGCAAGCGGAACCAACGTCCGGCAGGTACGACGGATTGCTGAGCAAGTCGAAGAGGCTGTTAAATTAGCTGGTGGTGATGGTCCGTTAAGAATCGAAGGGCTCGAAGATTCGTTATGGGTTCTAATGGATTTTGGGCCTTTTGTTGTTCATGTTTTTCATGAGGAGACTCGAGCTTTTTATGACATCGAAAGGCTTTGGTCAGATGTCCCAAGATTTAATTTTGTTGAACGTCAAGCCGACTAAGGTTTGACTATTATTGT
The DNA here is from genome assembly GCA_003452475.1 of Acidimicrobiaceae bacterium. Taxonomy (GTDB): domain Bacteria; phylum Actinomycetota; class Acidimicrobiia; order Acidimicrobiales; family Poriferisodalaceae; genus UBA9040. The sequence continues at coordinate 269 of DMOB01000147.1, forward strand.
GCTAGCGGTGACATTAATGCGCACCGACTATCCGATGTGGGTCTGTGAAGATTATGAAAGTTCGATTCGGTTTCACATGTCGAGGAACAAGCGATATTAAGTTAGAAGACTTTGATATTTTACTTAAAGACTTAGAGAAGTTCGGGTTCGATTCGGTATGGCTACCTGAAACGATGCTCGGCGGGTCTTTCGACCCGTTAATTGGTTTGAGTTATGCCTCGGCACGAACAACCAAACTTAAGATCGGGACGCACATAATTTTACCCGGACGTAGCCCGGTTCGGCTGGCTCGAGAGCTAGCTCAATTAGATCGATTATCGGGTGGCCGCCTTCTTCTGATTGGCGTGTTAGGGCTTAACCAGGGCCCTGAACTTTTGGCTCAAAATGTTGAGAAAGAACAACGCGGTGGCCTCCTCGACGAGTTGCTTCCCTTACTCAGGCGGTTATGGACTGAAGAAACAGTGGACCACGATGGTCCGTATTTTCGACTAAAGGAAGCAAAAATAGATCCTAAACCGATCCAAGAACCTTTAGAAGTATGGCTTGGAGGGCAGCTTCCTGGAGCGCTTCGAAGGGTTGGCAAGATAGGCGATGGCTACATACCTGGCATGATGACAGCAAACCAAGCTGCAGAGAAACGAACTCAAGTGATCGAAGCTGCAGAAAATGCGGGCAGGGTTATAGACCAGGAGCACTTTGGTGCGAACCTCTCGTATAGCTGGCGTCCCTTACCCGACGTAGTGAAGAATAATTTGGCTGATCGTTTTCCTGGCGTTGACCCTGAGCTTTTGATTCCGAGCTCGCGGGAGAGGCTAGACGAAATGATAGATGCTTGGATAGAAGCTGGTTATTCGAAGTTTCTCATGAGACCCGTAGTTCCGCCTGATGATTGGTCAGAAGAGCTTGAAACTTTGGCCGAACAAGTATTGAGCAAACAAACATGAGTATCGAGGCAAGGGCGATGTGGGAGGCAGTTGAGCGCTACCATCAGCTATGTTATTGGGCGCCGGAAGTTAGAGAAGAGGCCGAAAAAATAGGGTTAAAAGGCTTTTTCATGAACTATTTCGCTACTCGGGTAGCGCCTCTTGGCTCCCTGTCAGATGGAGCAGTCGGTTCGTTAACTTTTTATTATTCCCCTCGCAGGGTTCAAAGAGCGATTCCCGATGCTTGGGGATACGCCAGTCCTGAGGTAGTTCTAAAGGCTCGATATTTAGCTATGGATCGCGCTTTGAAGAGAGAGCTAGGGGAAGTTACTGAAAGCGAGCATGTAGCTGAAGCAGCTCGCCTAGTGCGTTATGTGGTGGATGGTGCTGATGGGATGGGGCGAGCCTTATACGCCGGCTGGAAGGGGCTCCCATGGCCGAAAGAGCCGCATCTGGCTCTTTGGCATGGTTGTACCTTACTTAGGGAGCATCGGAGTGGCAGCCACTTAATAGCGCTGGTTATGGAAGGGCTCAATGGCTGCGAAGCTGTGGTGAGTCAGGTAGCAGTCGGTGAGGCTCCGGAGGAATGGATCCGGGGTGAAGCTGGATGGGATGCTTGTGAACATGAAGGAGCATTAAGAACATTGAAAGGCCGTGGATGGCTTGATAGTAGAGGACTGGTTACTGATGCCTGCAGCGAAGGCCGGCGCCGGATAGAGCAAACTACTGATCAGCTTGAAGAACCTCATTGGGATCGCCTTGGTGATAAGCAATGTCAGAGATTGCTGAGCATCATGGCTGATTTGAATTTAATTCTCCCCAAAGATGATCAGCTTGATTGGCAAGAAGTTTATGACTTGCCAAATTAATGAGAATGAGGCCTAAATTTTTAATTAGATCTATTTTCTAAAATTTCTGCGGTGTCGGCGCGAGGCAAAGCTATCCAAGTTCTGCCAGCCGTTAACGAAATAATTTCACCTTCAAGATCTCTGAACTGGGTGAGGGAACCTGAAGTGGGGCGGCTCCACTTTCCAGCGATGAGCCGGCCATCAGTTAGTATCCAAGCATTTCCGTTTCCGATAACTTTTACCTCAGGAGACCCGGCAAAAGCCACGCTTCTTCCGTATTGAACGAACTGTATAATTACGTTTTCAGGTGCAACCTGAACTCCATCGTGATCTCGGTGCAGTGAGCCGTTTTGAGTCCGATCCCAACCCTTACTTTCTGTATTCCAGCGGTATTCAATTTTGTGTCCGCCAAAATCTATGTTCACGCCTTGAATCTCTCGTGCTGCAGATGAAATTTCCTCTGAATCGGATCGGTAGTTGAACATTTGAGGCGGTGTACCGCCTTGCCCGTTCGATGAAGCGTAAATCTTAGGTGTGCTAGTCAGAAGATTATGTGGCGCTTTTTTTTCTGAGCTGCGCCAATATGCTTCTCCCCCAACGTTGGTATCACCAACTAGCACCATGTTAACTTCCTTGAGAAGTTTCATCACTGTTGGATTACCGCCAGAGTTACCAAAAATAGGACGATTTAAATTTGTTAAAAGCTCAAAGTCTCCTGTTCTAGCGGACCTGACAGGTCCTATGTTTTCTGTGTCTTGGCTATGAAATACTGCAGCAAAGCGCGTTATGTTTCCTTCGACTAGCTCTTCAAAAACCACATCAGCTTGATTAATGCCCCATTGTGGCCGAGCCTGTGGGGCATTATCTATCTTCACAACAAATGCAGGCCGACTTAGGTCGGACTCACTAGCTAATCCAGTAAACGGAGCAGTAGGAATGATTTCTGCGACAGTGGTGCTAGTAGGAACAGTGGTAGTTGAAGTTGTCTGAGGAACTGTAGTTACAACGGGTACAACGCTCGTAGTGGTAGTGCTGCGAGCCACTGTTGTTGTGCCTCCGCCGCTGCAAGCTGAAGCAGCTAAGACAAAGATAGAAACAGCTATAGACGCAGCAAAATGGAACCGGTGCAACGCGAACTCCTCAGTCGAAAATCCAGATAGGTGAATCGAAGCTAAGACCTGATGATGTCACCTCAAGAAGATGGTAAACGACTACCAGGCCTTAAAGGGGTACCCCACTGGCCAAGAGGTGTAAGTTCACAGTAATGCGCACGAAATTTGTCTTGAAAGTTTTCAAGGAGTTACTCACGGACAATGTACTAACGACAACCTCTTCTATCTTAGTGGTGGCTGGAGGCGCAGCAGAGCGAGATCTTTTTGAGCTGCTTCAGATGGAGAAAGCAACGATTACGAATTTAGATGCGGGCCAAGTTAACGATAGCCTGTACCCATACGAATGGGACTATCAAGACGCTCAGTCTCTAACCTATGTCGATAAATCCTATGACTGGGTCGTTGTAGTCGATGGATTGCACCACTGTGCTTCGCCCCACCGTGCTCTGACTGAAATGTATCGTTGTTGTCGCGTCGGAATTATTGCGGTTGAAGCTAGAGATTCGATGGTGATGCGCGTAGCTACCCGATTTGGGTTCAGTTCAAGTTACGAGATCGAGGCTGTGCGGCACCAAGGGGGCATGAGCGGAGGTTTAGAAAACGGTCCCGTGCCTAACTATGTATACAGATGGACTGAGCGAGAATTCCAAAAAACTATCCGATCATGCGACCCGACCGGAACTCCTAAGATTTTTTTTAAGTATGGTCTCAATTTGCCTTATGAGACTGCTTCGCTAAGAGGCTGGAAAGCTAAAACTCTGCTTATGCGATTCGCTGAGCCATTACTGAAAATTTTTATGGGTCTTTTCCCGCGTCAGAAAAACTCGATAGCCATGGTCGCTGCTAGACCACAAACAGTTTTTTCATGGTTGACCGAAGAAAGTGGTGCGCTTACCTTTCGGGATCCTTTGCAGGATTAATCAAAAAGATCATCAGGTAAATCTCGGTAACTGCTCATTGACCATTCTGGAGGACGTTTTTCGAGAAAAGCTCGAATTCCTTCGGCTGCATCAGCTTGTTTCCCGATCCAATCAAAAACTGGCCTCTCAGCCGCATGCATTTCTGCCCATGTTTTACCAAGCCCAGCCCATAGAAGGCGTTTGGTTGCTGCCACTGAAACAGGAGCGGCCGAAGAAAGGAGTTGAGCTAACGCAATTGCTCTGTCAAGTAGCTCATCGCTCTCGTAAATAGCCGAAACTAGCCCCATAGCCAAGGCTGTTTGAGCATCGATAATCTCGGCGCTCATTAACAAACGCGACGCGTTCCCGAATCCAACAAGCATTGGTAATAGCGAATGTGAACCTAGCTCCGGGAGCATTCCGATGCGATTGAAGACGAAACCGATCCGAGCGTTGCTGCTTGCTATACGTATATCGCAGGTAAGTGGGTACGTAGCACCTACGCCAACAGCAGGACCGTTGATTGCTGCAATCACGGGTTTAGATATTTGATGAGGTAAGAGTTTAGAAGTTCGGGCTTCACTGTCGTCATCAAGATCTCGCTCTCTGTCAGGATCAAAAGTATCTGACCCTCCAGACAGGTCTGCTCCAGCGCAGAAAGCTCGCCCTGTACCTGAAATTACTACAGCCCGAACCGAATCATTTCTATCGCATTCTAGGAGATAGTTGTCTAAGCCCTCGGAAATCTCGTTGTTCCATGCATTGAGCTGCTCAGGCCTATTCAGAAGGATCGTAGCGATGCCGCCTTCGATGCCAAGTGTGACTGCAGAATAATGTTGGTCCATGTTCCAAAGCATTGCAGAAAGAACAGTTAAAGAGGGGTCAAGGTGCAGCACTTTCCTGTGGAGGAGCTATGGTCCTAACTACAGTCTTTGGACGGTGGGGAGTAACTTCATTTCATCATTCTGCGCTGGAAATCTCGACGAGTAGTTCAAAAGGAGTTCAAGTGAATGTCGTATTTTCGATACTAATTGGTGCCTTCCTAACTCAAATTTCTACTTTGTGTACCTCTGCCTA
>DMOB01000304.1:0-2666 GCA_003452475.1 Acidimicrobiaceae bacterium
AAAGCATCAAGACTCGAAGTCTTATTGCCGCCGATGGGATGTGGTCCCCGGTAAGGAAGTCTCTTGGAGCGGCTAAACAAAGCTACTTAGGTGATTGGCATGCTTTTAGGCAATATTTCACAGCCACCGGTCATCGCTCTAGGGATTTGTGGGTATGGTTCGAACCGGACTTACTGCCGGGTTACGCGTGGTCATTCCCGTTAGCCGATGGAAAAGTAAATGTTGGCTTCGGGGTAATGAGAAAAGAAAACCTGAAAGGCAGAGATCTTCAGGAAATTTGGGCAAATCTCCTAGACAGGCCACACATTAGGAAGGTCCTAGGTTCAACTGCTCCGGAGGGCCCATACAAAGCATGGCCTATTCCCGCTCGTTTGACCTCAATGTTGCTACACACGGGGCCCGCTTTATTCGTCGGTGACGCTGCTGCTGCCGCAGACCCCATGACAGGTGAAGGCATCGGTCAAGCACTAGAAACAGGACGACTCGCAGCAACAGCTATAGCAGAAGGCGGAACCCTAAAAGAAATCGCTAAACAATACGAGCGTTCAGTTCGACGGAGCATGCACTCCGATCACCGGCTGGCAAAAGTACTCAACATGGCGTTAAGCCACGAAAAGATTACTAATACTTCGCTCAGAATAATAAATTCCAGCAATTGGAGCCGTCGCCACTTCGCTAGATGGATGTTCGAGGATTACCCACGAGCCGCAATACTCACTCCGCGAAGGTGGAATCGTGGTTCGTTCCCTGTCACAGGATCCTGGAGCAATTAAAGTCTTATTTTGCTAAACGTTCAACTAGTTGCGTTATCTGCTCATTCCAGCCAAGATCTATGTGTGGCGATGGGGAACAATAGCAACAAACACTTAATTTTTTCTAAAGCTGAATGGGCCGCTTTGCGTAACGCCACGCCGCTATCGCTTTCGGAGGACGAGCTCCAAGAACTAGCAGGGCGGGTTGAACAAATAACTTTGGAAGGTGTGCGAGATATCTACTTGCCTTTATCGAGGTTCCTGAATCTGAGGGTTGAAGCAACCTTGCAGATACAAGCTGCTACTGCAAATTTCTTTAACCGTGATACAAAAAAACGACCATTCCTAATTGGAGTAGCAGGCAGCGTCTCTGCGGGGAAAAGTACTACGGCCCGAATTCTGCAGGCAGTTCTTTCCGAGTGGCCTCAACATCCCAAGGTAGACCTAATAACCACCGATGGATTCTTACAACCTAATAGAGAGCTAGAAGACAAAGGGCTACTCGGCAGAAAAGGCTTTCCCGAGTCATACAGACGCGGTGCTCTAGTCGAATTCCTTCAAAAAATTGTTAATGGTGTTCCAGAAGTAGAGGCGCCCGTTTATTCTCACGTTACGTATGACATTACGGACGAGGTTCAACTCGTTCAACAACCAGATATTTTGATAGTTGAAGGACTAAATGTTCTTCAAACTGGATCATCCTCTAATACGCCTTTCGTCTCAGACTATTTCGACTTTACGATATACGTCGACGCTGACACCGACGACCTCGAGAAATGGTATGTAGAGCGTTTCCAGCAGCTAAGAGCAACTGCCTTTCGCGAGAACAGCGCCTATTTTGTCCAGTTCTCGCACTTGCCACCTGATGCCGCTGAAGCGGTCGCCAGAACAATTTGGCGTTCCATTAACCTGCCTAACTTGCAAGAGAACATCATCCCTACTCGCGCTAGAGCTGACCTCGTACTAAGAAAAGGGCCAGATCATGATGTAACTTCAGTTGAACTCCGCAGAAATTAGTAAAAGCAAGATAAATCCGCTAAGACCGAACTAGCCTTTGGCTACGTGAACGGATGTCTCTTCTGTCGAATCGCCTCCGGCCAATCAGAATCAAATAAAATTTTCGAAAATGAAGACGTCTTTGGGTTTATGGACATTTTGCCCATGACGCCTGGTCACTGCTTAGTTATTCCTAAAACTCATGTACAAGATATCTTTGAGCTACCAGATGAGCTAGCAGACAAGATTATGCGAGCTTGCAGAGACGTTGCAAAACTAATCACAGCAAAACTTGAACCGCTAGGCATAAATTTAGTTAACAACAATGGCGCTCACGCTGACCAAACTCAATTTCACCTGCACTTCCACATTATTCCAAGATATGGACGAGATCGCCTCCTGCATCCTTGGGAACGCAGCTACGGTAATCCCCAAGAGATAAAACAAGTTGCCGAAGTTATTCGCGGGGAACGAGACATCACACAACTAGGTTCTAACGGCTAGCTTTCTCGAACAAGCGACAGTAAATCTTCCGCTCGCGTACTATCTTCGGCATTATGACTGACCGCTACGAAAAATTTTCTGCTCTTACCATCACTGGGCCAAACGAAAACGGCATCCTCGATATTTGTATCGACACACCTGGAAAAATGAATGCTGTCGACGAGGGCAAGCACAAAGCGCTTGCGAACGTTTGGAAAGCAGTGGATGAGGATCCAGATACCAGAGTCGCAGTTGTCCATGGAGCAAACGGCACATTCTCCGCCGGCGGCGACATGGCAATGATCGAAAAAATTATGGCGGACTTTGATTACCGAGCTGGATCTCTTCGAGAAGCAAAAGACATCGTATACAACATGATTAATTGCTCGAAAGTGATAATTTCTGCAATCGAAGGAGTGGCAGTTGGAGCGGGGC
>DMOB01000232.1:0-6454 GCA_003452475.1 Acidimicrobiaceae bacterium
TAGTCTTAATCCTCAGAGTTTGGCGAAGACAGTACAAGATCTAGAGAGCGCTGGAGTGGACTTACTTTGGGGCGGAGAAATTTATGGATACGACTTAGTATCGACCCTCGCTTTTATTGCAGGTAAAACAAAATCTATGGAATTGATGACAGGAATTTTGCCTGTCTATTCGCGAACTCCATCTTTGATAGCGCAGACAGCTATTACGATTGACACATTATCTGAAGGCCGTTTTGTTCTTGGTTTAGGTACCTCCGGGCCGCAAGTAATCGAAGGTTGGCACGGTGTTCCTTACAGCAAACCTCTTGGGCTAACTCGGGACGTTATTAATATTTGTCGAAAAGTTTGGTCAGGAGAAAAAGTAGAACACGAAGGTCGTGCATACAACCTTCCACTATCAGAAGGTGAAGGAACAGGCTTAGGTAAAGCTCTTAGGCTTATGTGTAAGCCACTAAGACAAGATATTCCCATCGCTGTAGCGGCTATCGGCCCAAAAAACGTAGAAATGACTGCTGAGCTTGCCAACGTATGGCAACCAATACATTTCCTTCCTGAAAAATTTCATGAGGTATGGGGTGAACTATTACATGCGGGAAAAGCGAAGAGAGCGAGTGATTTGGGTGAACTGAAAATTATTGCCGGTGGTACTGTTGCGCTCGGCAAAGGCCCCGGCGTAGAGTCAGCTCGAAAAGCGGTGAGAGATAACGTTGGATTTTATGTTGGGGGTATGGGTGCTCGAGACAAAAATTTTTACAATGACCTTTTTAAGAGGTACGGATATGAAGAGGAAGCAGCATCAATTCAGGATTTGTTCTTAAGCGGTAAACGTGAGGAGGCTTTTGCAGCAGTTCCAGATGAATACGTTGATAGAGCAAGTCTCACGGGTGATGAAGGACATGTTCGTGAAAGAATTCAGGTTTACAAGGATGTTGGCGTCACTTACCTAGATATCAGTATTCCCTCTGATACTGAGAATCCCCTTGAAGTAATCGAAAAAGTGAAAGCGTGGGCCGAATAGAGCGCATGGCACAAAGGATGGGCGCGAATATTCGGTTCCTCCAAGCTGCTAGGGCGGCAGGTCTAGAACCGGTTATCCAAGATTTGGCTACAGACACGAGAACGGCTTATGAGGCGGCTTCTGTTTTGGGGTGTCAACTCCAACAAATAGTGAAGTCTTTAGTTTTTGTTTGTGGTAAAGAATTCTTGTTAGTGCTTACCGCCGGTTCTAACAAAGTTAATCAAGATAAGTTGAGTAAAATAATGGGCGAGCTAACGGAGCGAGCTTCACCAGCCCAAGTGAGGGAAGCAACCGGTTATGCCATCGGAGGAGTGCCTCCGATAGGGCACACTAGAGAGCTTAAATGTTTATTCGACCCAGCACTGCTAGCTAACGAAACCGTTTATGGAGCCGCCGGAACACCGTCAAGTGTTTTTTCTGTTTTGAGTTCAACGTTGCTTGATCTAACGGCTGGATCAATCGAGCAATTCACAGAGTGATCAAAATTATCGAAATGCAAAGCTTTGAAAAATGAGAAAAATAAGAAACCCTAGGTCGCTTTATCACCTTCGGGTTGTTGAGTTTTTTTTAGCTCCCGATGGAAAGCTTTATGAAGGATGGAAAACTGTCTTAGCCTCTGCGGCAGTAGTTTTTTTTGCAGTTAGTTCAGTTGTGTACGGTTTAGGCGTCATTTTTGAACCGTTAAGAAATGAATTGGGCTGGAGTACATTGGTTGTTTCTATTGGCTTCTCCCTTAGATCAGAAGTTGGAGGTGTAGCCGCTCCGTTCGTTGGTGCTGCTCTTGACCGGTACGGTGTTCTTCCGGTGGTCCGATTAGGGATAGGAACATCGGCAGTCGGTGTTTTGCTACTTTCGTATGCTCACTCCCATTGGGTTTTTTTTACGGCCGTGACCTTACTAGCTGTAGGCACGACGGCAGCAGGTGGACAAGTCGGCCATTTTGCAACAGCGAGTTGGTTTCGTGCACGTCGGGCTAGAGCCATGTCTTTGATGACGCTAGGAGGGGCGTTAGGCGGTGTTTTTTCGTTCTTAATGGCATTAGGAGTGGAAGCAGCCGGTTGGAGGAACACATTGCGAGGTTTGGCCCTTGTAATTCTTCTTTTCGGCATTCCACTATCGAGACGGGTTCGCTCTCGGCCTGAAGGCCACCATCAGCCGATAGATGGGATATCGGTATACGACACTAAACGAAAAGCAGATAAACGGGAGTGGAACATTCCTTATCGGCGCGCAATTAAATCGAGCTCATTCAAGTACCTAGTTTGTTGGAACTTATTCATAGATTTCGGACGGTTAGCGTATCTAACACATCTTGTCGCCTTCATAGACCGAGATTTGGGTGCGGCACCAATCATGGCAGGTTTATCATTAACAGTTTCGACCGGATCCTCTCTCATCGGCAGACTCGCTGCTGGACACTTTGCAGACCGGTGTGCAATGAATGTGGTGTCGGCTTTCACAACAATTCCGTTTGTTGCGGGAGTAGTAATTTTAGCTCTAGCAGTTGACCCTTGGCATGCTTATGTTGGTTCAGTATTCGGTGGGATAGGATTCGGCGCGTCGATTCCGGTTCGACCTGCTATGTACGTAGATTATTTTGGTATGCAAGCATTCGGTCGAATTATGGGTGCAGGGAGGTTCGTTTCGACAACAGGAGGCTTTCTCGGCGCCACGATGCTCGGCTTAACCGTTGACCTCAACGATGGCTCATACAGCGTGGGCTGGTGGATTGTTGCTGCGTTAGTAGTCATAAGTATCCCTTTGATCCTGATGGCTAAACCACCACTTGAGCTTCAAAAAGAATTCGAAAAATAACGGTGATAGGGAAACTTTTACGCAGGTGAACAAAGTTGCGTAATGATTAATAGCTTTCGCTTATAACGACTATTTTGCATTTCTTGGTTCTAATGTCGCGTCATGCCCATTCATTCGACATCAATCGTTCCTCGTTTCGGAGAACTCGATCCTTATAACCACGTAAACCATGCGGCTTACATCGCATATTTTGAAGCTGCTCGATGTGTAGCTCTGTCTGATATTGGTATGGGTTTGCCGGACTTGAGTGATCGCGGAATCCAAATCGTTGTTACTAACCTAGAAGTTAAATTTCGTGTAGCCGCAACGGCTCGTGATTCCTTGAAGGTCTATACCGAGGTTAAAGAAATGCGACGTGCAAGTTCGATCTGGTTGCATCGGTTGGTTCGAGAGTCAGATGAAAAACTTTTAGTGGAATCAACTATTACCCTAGGGGTATGCGACTCGGCTGGACGGCCTACTAGACCACCGGGTGATTTGAATCTGGCGCTAAAGTTATTGTCTGCTTAAGGAAAGGCTCTCTAAATGGAAAAGCGGCGTTTAGGTCGAACGGGCCATGAAAGTTCTCTAGTGATTCTAGGAGGAGCGGCATTTGCTGCTTGCTCAACTGGCGAGGCCGAGACTGCTTTTTATGGAGCCCTTGAGATGGGCGTAAATCATCTTGATATCGCTCCGCGCTATGGTGATGCAGAAAAAATTGTGGGCCCTTTCATACCATCAGTGAGAAAAAATTTGTTTGTTGGATGTAAAACCGCAGAGATAACGGCTGATGCTGTTAGGTCTGATTTAGAAACATCTTTAACTCGGTTGGGTTGTGATTACCTAAATCTCTATCAAGCGCATGGCGTAACCGATCTCGAGGATCTTGACAATAGAGCAGATGCGCTAGAGACAATTATCAAAATGAAAGAAGAGGGGATCACCCAGTATGCAGGAATCACTGGTCATGATGTAGGTGCACCGAGAGCTCATCTTGAGGCCCTTAAGAGGTATGACCTAGACACGGTCATGTTCCCGATTTATCCGAGGTTATGGTCGGATCAGAATTATCGCCAAGACGCTGAAAAACTGCTTAGCTATTGCGAAAAAAATGATGTTGGAGTCCAGATAATTAAATCGATAGCGCGGGAGCCATGGGGAGCGAACATTCCATCACATCGTTGTTGGTATAAGCCTGAAACAGAAGAGCGTCTTATAGACCAAGGTGTGCGCTTCGCTCTCTCCACTCCAGGAGTCACGGCAATAGCGTCTGTCGGAGATTTGATGTTATTGCCATCTGTGTTGAAGGCAGCAGAAAATTTTTCGCCAATGAACGAAAATGAACGTAGAAAAGCCATAGAACAATCTAGTGACAACCAAATTATTTTTCCCATTTCAGAACATTTCAGACGTGACTGATAGGCACATCTAATCAGACAACCGGTGTAAGGCCGCCGTCTATGTTTATGCTTGTGCCCGTTACATAAGAAGCAGCATCGCTTGCTAAGAATAATGCCAGGTTGGCGAATTCTTGAGGATCTCCCATCCGACCAGCTGGAATTCCGCTTCCCATTTGTTTAATAAATTGTTCGAAAGATTGATTGCCGTGAAGATTACTCCAACGTGTACGCCACTGGTCACTGACAATTAGGCCAGTGTTTAGTGCATTAATCAACACTCCGTCGGACGCAAATTCTGTTGCGAGGGCTTTAGTAAGAGCCATGCCTGCTGCTCTACTGACGGAGGTAGGGCAGGTTTTGGCACCAGGTGCTTTAGCAGCAGAATTCAATGTGTTTATGACGCGGCCCCACTGACGCTCCTGCATATCGGGAATGCATAGTCGGCATAGTCGGACTGCGGAAAAAAATTTTAAGTCAAAGTCTGACCGCCAGTCATCTTCGGTCACATCTAAAAAAGGTTTAGCATTAGAAGTTCCAGCGTTGTTCACTAAAATATCTATAACTCCATGTGTCTGTTTAGACTCTTCGTACGCCTCAGTTAAAGCGTTCGCTTGGCCTACATCAGCGGAGATAGCGACATGGTTCCCTGACGGATTAGCAGTTCGAAGGGCTGAAAGCGTCTGGTCTAGGGCAAATTGATCTCGAGCTATTACGGAGACATTCGCTCCAGCTAAAGCAAATGTCTCGGCCATAGCTCGACCAAGACCCTTACTACCCCCGGTTATTAATGCGCTGCGACCATCTAGACGAAGTTCCATGTTGCAACGATACATTTGATACGCGCTGAGCTCATCCAAAATCCCATCTCATTAACCCTTCCTGCATGCATGAAGCGATAAGTAAACCTTCGTGATTGAAAAATTTGCCGGTGGCAAGGCCTCGAGCGCCGCTTGTGGATTCAACAGATTGTTTGTACAGAAGCCATGTGTCGGCTTTAGGAACTTGGTGAAACCACATTGCATGATCGAGACTAGTGCCGGTCAAACGCTCATCTTGCCAACGTTTTCCGTGAGGCAACGTCACGTGATCGATAAGGGTTGCATCAGCCATGTAAGCGAGGGCACATTCATGCGTCTGTTGATTTTCGCCAATCGGTTCGCTCATGCGCATCCACATGAGCTGAGGCTCGGTTATAGGAATATTCTCTGGAAGCATCGGAGGATTTATGTAACGAATTTCTATTGGTCGTATGCGGCCATGCCATTTGCCGGCAACTAAGCCAAGTTGTGATTCCCAATAGTCGGAATAGGTAATTAAGTCATCATCAGGCCCAGGAAGATCTTCTAACGCTTCAGGCTGCCAAGTAAAGCCAGTTTCTGGGATGTGGAAAGACAAAAGTGTACGAAATACTTCTACATTTCCTTGGATCGCGGTTACTTGTCTGCTGCTAAAAGATCGTCCGTCTTTTATTCGTTCGACCCTAAGAGTCGTTTCTTTGTCGACATCACCGGGCCTAAGGAAATATGAGTGTGAGGAATGAACAAATTTAGGAGCTTCAACCGTTAATTGTGCGGCTTTCAAGCTGTGACACAAAAATTGGCCACCAAATGTTCTTTGGCCACCTTCGGGAGATGGGGGCGCTAAATAGGTGTCAGCTGAAAGTGGTTCAAATTTTAAGAGTTTCTCGAATACTTCTGTCACATAAATAAAGATACTGAGCCGGCGGGCCACAAAGAGTTCTAGGATCAAGGAGTCGCAGAGCAGGGAGTGAAAATGAGCTGGGAACCCGAAATAGAAGAATTACACCAACGAGAGGCATTTGCTGATCAACTCGGGGGAGTAGAAAAAGTTGAACGTCAACACTTTTATGGAAAACTCACCATTAGAGAAAGAATTAGTGCGGTGGCTGACTCATCTTCTTTTCATGAAATAGGGAAGATTGCAGGCGTCAGTCAATATGACGATGATGGAAATCTCCTGTCATTAACCCCGTCTAATTTTATTTTTGGTTTAGCTCGTATCGACGGCCGCCCAGTCATGATCTCGGGAGATGATTTCACTGTTCGTGGCGGCTCTGCGGACGCTACTTTCCCGGAAAAGCGAAACCGAGCAGAAGGCATGGCCTTAGAACTCAAACTCCCACATATTCGACTCGTTGACGGGATGGGTGGAGGTGGCTCGGTAAAAACAATCGAGACAGCTGGTCGAACTTATATACCCGAACTTCGAGGTTGGGAAACAA
>DMOB01000142.1:0-3186 GCA_003452475.1 Acidimicrobiaceae bacterium
CGCCGGAACGGGAAATCTTTGAATGCGAGCAGCGAAGCGATATTTCTGTCGGCTACCAACCAAACATTCCCACCGTTACCGCCATCGCCCCCATCAGGGCCCCCTTTTGAAACATGTGCTTCTCTACGAAACGAAACACATCCCGCTCCTCCGTTGCCACCTTTGGCATGAAGATTAGCCTCATCCACGAAACCCGACATAAGCTTGAGGATACGTCTCCGGTGACTCTATCCGCGAAGATAGCTTCAAATCTTGGCGCTCATCATTTGTTACGGTTAACTTTATGCTAAATCAATATAAGCTAATCAGCTTGGACGTCAACTAGGCGACGGCCACGTCTGTAACCAAATTCAACGACCCCATTTGCCGTAGCGAACAACGTGTCATCCTTGCCAATGCCTACATTAAGCCCAGGATGAAATTTAGTACCACGTTGACGTAAAATGATTCCGCCAGCGTTAATGGTTTGTCCCGCAAAAACTTTTACACCGAGACGCTGAGAGTTTGAATCGCGACCGTTCTTAGTTGAGCCGCCGCCCTTAGTTTTAGACATGTCAGCCCTTTGCTATATTCGTTATTTCAATGGAAGTATAGCGTTGCCTATGACCCCAACGCCGACGTTGATTCGTCTTATTCTTGTAGGTAAACCCGTCTATCTTTACCCCTTTTATCTCACCGAGGACACGAGCTGTAACAGACGAGCCAGAAAGCTGTTCAGACGTCGACATGACGTTACCTTCATCTACCACGAGAATGGGCGAAAACGTAACTTCTTCGCCCTCAGCCGCTTTAAGTAACTCGACGTTGACAACTTGTCCAGTCTCAACTTTTTCTTGCTTGCCACCTGTGGCGATCACTGCATACATAAGGCCTTCAGGCTATCTGTTTTATTACTCATCCCAAAACTGTCAATGAGACTTTCTTAAACGTTCAAAATGGAATCGTGCAGATTAACGCCACTTCCGTCGCATGATGGACACGCATCACTTACGGATTCGAGCAATCCTTCGCCTATGCGACGCCTCGTCATTTCAATTAGTCCGAGGTCAGAAATGTGCGACACCTGGGTACGGGTCTTTTCTCTAGCCAGAGCTTTCTCGAAACTATTTACAACTTCAGCACGATTTTTTCTTATTTCCATGTCAATGAAGTCAATAACTATTATCCCACCGATGTCTCGCAAGCGAAGCTGTTTAGCTATTTCCTCCGCAGCTTCAAGGTTATTCCTAAAGACCGTTTCTTCCAGATTAGATTTACCAACGTTGCGTCCGGTGTTCACATCAATCACCGTCAGGGCTTCGGTGTGCTCAATTATCAACGACCCACCCGACGGTAGCCAAACTTTGCTATCTAAAGCCTTCCGCAACTGTTCAGCTACGTTATAGCGCTCAAATATGGGGAGTGGCTCCTTGGCAGAATCATAGAATTCTATTCGGTCCGCCAATGCCGGCGCTATAGTATCCATGTAACCTTTCACCTGATTAAACAGGTTTAAGTCATCTATCACGACACCACGGAAATCACGATTAAATTCTTCACGAATTATACGCACCGCTAACTCAGGTTCTCTGAATAGTAAATTAGGTGCCTTCGACTTTTGTGCTAATTCGCTAATTTGTTCCCATTGTTCCAACAGCCGTTTAACATCTCGCTCAATCTCTTCTGCCGTGACACCTTCGGAAGCAGTTCGAACAATTACTCCATGTTCTTTAGGTTTTACCTTGTCTAAAATATTCCTTAGTCTTTTGCGCTCGTTGTCAGGAAGTCTTTTCGAAATACCATACGTAGAACTGTTAGGAATTAAGACGACGAATCTGCCAGGAAGTGAAATTTCAGTTGAGAGCCGGGCACCTTTATGTGCAATAGGGTTTTTAGTTACCTGACATAATATTGCTTGTTGTGACTTTAAGAGTTGCTCAATTCGTGGCTCGTTTTTTCTGGCATTGAATTTACCCCTCATTTTTTTTGCTTTTGGAGGAAGGGGCTGACTCGGGTCTCCATCTGTGTCATCAATATCGTAGGTAACATCAGCACGGTAAAGAACAGCATTTTTAGGTGTATCTATATCAACGAACGCAGCTTCCATTCCTGGCAGAACGTTTTGGATTTTACCAAGATAGACGTTCCCGTAAATTTGAGTCGCGTCATCAGATGGTCTACTAACGTAGTGCTCGATAAGAGTCCTGCCCTCAAGTACAGCTATGTGCGTGACCCCATCGGTTACCTGAACACACATCTGGTAACGCCCAATAGGTTTACCATTACGTTCTTTTCCGCGACGCCGTTCCATTTCTTTGTCATTTAGCTCTACAGGAGTGTCTGAAATAATCGTTTGAACTGGCTCAAGCTTGTTTAGACCTTCCCGAGTAGCGCCTCCTCGACCTCGACCGCCGCGACGACGCTTTTTCTTAGGCTGATTGTCCTCGGCTGAAGGAACTTTGTCCTTGATCTTTGCTTTCTCTTCGCCCACTGACCGACTATCTCCGATTTGTGGCTTCTTGGCTTCTGGGGGCCTTCCTGACGGCAACTCCGCTGAGCTACTACTTGCTCCCTGTATCGATCTTTTACGCAACTTGGATTGAGACTCAGAGCCCTTTCCTCGTTCCGATCCCATCGCGTTAGCGCCGCTTAAAGTCCTGGTTCTTTTAAGTTCAGTAGTTTTTTTCGAAGAAGTTCCAATAGCTTTCTCATCATTAGTTTTTTGAGTTGCAACGTTCACCTCCGGAACTAGTTTTCGAGTTCGAGCCGGCTTCGAAGACTCTGTCTCAGGGGGAGTCGATTTCTTCTCCTCTTTGCGCTGCGTTGCATTAGATGCTCCGAGCACCCGCTTACGGCGGGTGGGGGTCTCGTTCTCTAATTTCTCTTGGTTATCTAGTGAATCGCTCATATTAAATTTTCTTCCTTAGCGAAGAAAGCGAAAGTTGATTACGGTGACTTTTCGTTTTCTCGCAAGTAAATCGTTGGTAAAAACAGCGGTATTTCACACTGCTATTTGTTCGGTCTCTTACACATCCAGGTTTACTAAACGTAAGGGTCTGCAAACGCGTATTGAAGTTAGCAAAATCTGTCGTTCCGCAATCAAACCTAAGATTCATGCTTCGTTGAAGCCGACTGTCCCTAGTTCTTAAAGACGACGATTCGCTACTCCGTATTTTTACTACTTGTTGCTGCAACAATTTCAAATTA
>DMOB01000141.1:0-6977 GCA_003452475.1 Acidimicrobiaceae bacterium
ATCATCCTCATTTACTTCTAAATAATAAGTGAACCAGCTTTGAGTAAGAATGATAAAATACTCCACACACTCTGGTGTTACATCAGGAACATCGGACAGACTAATCATATACAGGGCGACGACTCACCCAGTTGCAAGTCAGAGCAGTGAATCATGTATGAATACCGCATAGGCACACGACTTAAGGACTCTCAAAGATGCTAGCTATGGTACGCGACACTGGATACAACTTAGTTTTAGTCGTGCATATTTTTGCCGTGGTCATAGCATTCGCTCCGGCTTTCGTACACCCATTTTTAGTCCGCCAAGCCCGCAACCATGATCTCACTGATCGCTTCAAGATTATCTCACTCATGCAAGTAAACGGGCAGCGCATCTACGCACCTGCTCTTGTCGTGGCAGGCATGCTCGGATTTACCCTGACTGGAATGTCAGAGCAGCTTTACCAGCTGAGCCAACTTTGGCTTTGGCTATCTGCTAGTTGCTGGCTTGCTATGAACGGCATACTTCATGCTGTAATCCTCAAAGCTGAAAAGCAAATGGCAAATGGAGACACATCCGCACAAAGGCGAGCTGAAATTGGCAGCAGTGCCGTCAGTCTACTATTCATCTTGACTCTAACTTTAATGATATTTAAACCAGGGCTCTAGGTCTTTAGACGCACGGCCTCACGCTTCGTCTCTAACAATTTTGATGCCAGCAGGGTCGATCAACATACCGTGAATTTCTTTGTTGTTACTGTGCCCAACATGGTGAAGACTAAATGCGCTTTGAAGTGAGTTATACATTCCCATTGAGTCCAGAGCCTGATTTACGCTTTGCTTGGCTAGTGTCAACCCGAACATCGGTCGTTTAGCAATATGGGCCGCCAATTCAAGAGTCGCCTGTTCCAAGTCATTTTCTGGAACGACTTGATTAACCATTCCACGTTGTAACAATTCATCGGCTCCTATAGCGCGGCCTGTAAATAGCATTTCTTTTGCAAGTCGGCTCCCTGCTTCAAACGGATGCACAAAATATTCGCACCCGTTAACGTTGAATGCCACTACTGGATCACTAAATGTTACGTTTTCTGCAGCAACAATCATATCCATCGGCCACACCAGCATTAGTCCGCCCGCAATAACCTTTCCTTGTACTTGAGCAATCGTTGGTTTAGGTATATTTCTCCAGCGCCAACATAAGCCTAAATACATCTCGGCTTCTCGCGCCATGTAACCCTCAGCACCGGGTGCATTAAAATGACATTGGGTTCCAATTGTTGGGAAATCATCCATATTCGGGGAACTTGCTGACAAATCATGACCAGACGAAAAGTGCTTTCCATCGGCCGCCAGAATGATGACTCTCACTCCTTCATCAGCAGCGGCCAAATCAAAAGCATCATTAAGCTCTGACAACATCAAATAGTCTTGGGCATTTGCCGCCTCAGGCCTAGCTAGGACTATCCGAGCAACGCCTTCCCTAGGCATTTCATATCTGACGCGTTCAAAATTGTCAGTCATTAGTAATTACACCCCAGTTTCGCCTTAAATAGCTCAAGCAAAAGTATGACATGACCATTCGCTCTGGTTCAATCTGGTCCACTTTTATCAATAAACCATGCCGACGCGTCAGGGTTACTGATCCCTCATTTCAGGTAGAAGCTGCGGTTTAGCAGACGCTCCAACTTTTGCAAGTCCGCCGTCAACAACGAGTGTTTCGCCGGTGACGTAACGAGAGGCATTTCCTGCAAAGAATAAAATTACATCAGCAATATCATCTGAAAAACCCCACCGTTTAAGGGCTATTTGACCCTCCATATCCTCGATAAGTCCAGGGATAGTTTGCCGGCTTTCTTCCCATATATCCGTTGCTATGAGCCCTGGTGCTATCGAATTCACGCGGATACCAGCAGGACCCCAATCTGAAGCTAGCGCCCTGGTCAATGCGGCAACAGCGCCTTTCGTAGCTGCATACGCGGCCCGGCCTGCAGGGCCTCTTATTCCAGCCACCGAGCTAATATTAATTACAGATCCACCACCTCTCGACTTCATCGACTCTTCGAGACTAATTGTTAACATCAGTAATGCTCGAACATTTATTGCATAAACCAGATCAACGTCTTGTTCGGTCAGCTGATCAGGCATTCGTCGCATAGGGATGCCCGCGTTATTAACTAGGATGTCCACACCCTCGACAAGGGCCAATACCTCGCTTGCCAAAGCGGCGCCAGCTCCAGCTACTGACAGGTCCGCCGCAACTACTACCGGTGAGTGCGTTAATTCTCCAGCTACGCGTTCTAGGTCACTCGTGGTCCGCCCGCTTAGAACCACCTGAGCACCCGCTGCATCAAGGGCTCGCGCAGCCGCTTCTCCAATGCCTCGACTCGCTCCAGAAACTAGCGCTATCTTCCCTCTTAAATCAGCCATGCTAGAACTTACCCCGGTTATCGCCACCACAGAGGCAGATTTAGAAGATTGACATGAACATGAAGAAATGATTCCAACACGTTGCAGAAAGCTATCTTCTTCATGGCTTCTCGAGGGCTATCACTGCATACGGAAGACAAAAGGACCTCCACCGAGTATGTGGAAGTCCCTCACGTGTCTATCTATTATTTACTTAACTAACTGATTAACAGTTGTGTCCTGCAGACGATTGTGAACAAATTTCGTCTAATTGCGTATCAGATATGTACGCCTTAACAGTTCCATCCCAATGAATGGAGGTAGTGCATGCCTTACATCTATAGCTTGAGCTGATAGATGACTTTTTGCCACTTGCGTGGTGCGGATATTTCATATATTACCTTTCTCTTCCTAGCGGAAACTTATCTACGCCTCTCTAATCAGTATCGGTACTAATCCGAAAGATCAAATAATTCTCTGTTCCTGAACGGCGAACAGCTTGCTAGCACCTTTAGCAAAGCATCAAGTTTCCCCCCGGATTGTTAATGCTTTTTCTAACTATGACAACTTACTTAAGCCCAGTATACAACAATCGGAAGACCGCCCACCAGGGTCATGGACGTTTTGTTAGCAAGCATTGTGGAAAATTCAAGCCATGCGAGCGCTACCACCTCGCCCATAAGACCAATTAGCTCTTTCTCTTACTTCAAAGTCAATGTCACTTAGCGAACTCCCACTAGGGTGGCTTTATGTATTTTAAGCCATCGTTTGCTGACCTCGACGGTGAGGTCTAATAGTGAGACTCCTACGCGGTGCAGACGGTGAACATGCTGTGCTCAATGAGCTCGGAGGCATAGGCCCTAACCTACTCCTGACTCATGGAAACGGTTTAAATACCGGCATGTGGGCTACAGCCATTCCTTATTTAGTTCCTCACTTTTGTTGTTATGGGCTCGATTTCCGAGGTCACGGACGGTCCACGGTCCAATCGCACCCACTTAATGTAGAGCGTTCGTTCTTCATTGATGAAGTTCATATGGCTGTCAAGGCACTGGGCGGCGGGCCGATTCATGCTGTCGGCCACTCGTTGGGTGGCGCAACATTATTAAAAGCTGAAATTGACCGGCCGAACACATTCTCAGATCTTTGGTTATTCGAGCCTGTACTAGTTCCGCCCGGACGACCACCTCTTGATGAGGATCACCCATTGATACTTGCATCTCGACGCAGAAAAACAGAGTTTAATTCTAGAGAAGAAATTGTCAGTCGATTGATGAGTAAGTTACCGTTCTCCCAATGTGAAAAATTAACTGTGGAATCGTACATAGACTTTGGAACCGTCGCAACAGAAGACGGAGTTCGACTGTCCTGCTCAGGTGAGACCGAGGCAAACATTTTCATGAGCGGTACGCCTACAGATTTTGGGACGCTGAAAGCGGTGAACTCGAGAACAGTGATCGCTCGAGGCGAAAAAATAGCTCGTGGAAATGAAGTTCCACCCGCTATGGCGGAACCAATCGCAAAAGCTTTAGCGCATGCTTCGCTGTTGACTATGCGTGATTTGACTCACTTCGGCCCACTAGAAGACGGTAAGTATGTCGCTGAAGCAATCTTAAAACACTTTGTTACTGCCTAGCTGACAGGGATCAGCTAAAAGCGGGGAGCTTTTGAGGATCGAGGTCATAAAGATCCATAACGTTCCCCCAGACCATTTGCTCTCTCTCTGACTCGGGAACATTTGACAAAATGTCATCAAGAATAGGGCGAGAGTTCGGCCAAATAGAGTCATGGCATGGATAGTCATTACCCCACAGAAGATTCTTCACACCTATAGCCTCGCGTGTAGCAATTCCTTCTTTATCATCTTCGAAAGTAACCCAAAAATTTCGGTCAAAATACTCTGAAGGTTTCATAGTCAGTTCATCTGAGACCTCCCAAGGAGTTCTATAAGCAGCGTGATCTAATCGCTGTAATGTGTGAGCGACCCAACCGGTCTCATACTCGCTTATAACAAGCTTCAATTTTGGGAATCGCTCAGTTACCCCGCCACAGATGATATCAATCATCGTGTTCACAGCAGTAGTGTGGGCCAATGTATAGCCTTTCAGATGGCCGCCCGGCGTCCCCCAGTGCTCTGGTAACCCACCATCTAAAGTTTGCCCTGTAAAAATGTGCATTGTTAAGGGAAGTCCATAATCCTCTGCTCGCGCCCAGAAAGGGTCAAAGTCTGGATGACAATAGGGCTTAACCGGGTCAATGTGGGTTGGTATCGCAAAACCTCGAACGCCCTTTGCACTCGACCGGTCTATCTCAGCTATCGCTCTCTCCACATCTGGAAGCGGCAGGCAACCTACCCCAATCAACCGGTCTCTGTCGACTGAGCAATAATCAACAATCCAATCATTGTGTTGCCGGAAGGCTGCATCGCGAACTTCTGCGTCCGGAACGGCAAACGTAAACATACTGAGACTTGGGTACATAACTTCACCAACTATGCCGTCAGTTTTTTGTTCTTCTAAACGCGCAACAGGATCCATTACTCCCGGATTGAAGCCATCATACCCCATCGCTATTCTCTCGTGAGTGGCTGGATCATCAAGCGAGGCTCCGGCTATACCTAAACGACCAACTGGAACGGAGCGCATCCCATCAGGCAGCATCAACCAGGTACCTGACTTACCATCTAACTCCTTCGATATGTAGGGGGCCTTTGAGCCAAACCTATCCACTAACCCATCATAAATTTCAGCTGCTTCGACTACGTGCGAGTCGCAGGAGTAATAACGCATCATCTCCCCTTCCGTTTATATTACTAAATCTACTTTACTCGTTTTCCAACTTCACGTTCGGTTTACGGATTCGTAACTGACAGCACGGTGATTGATGATTGAAAGCTAGAGAGGATGTAGATCCAGAATTTCAGTTCGTAAATTCTGCTATATACCGAGAGGTTACTTTTACTGGGGCCACTCACAGATGTTCGAGGAACGTTTTTTCAAACAAGTTATTATTACTCACGACTCAACTTCGAAACGAAAAGTACTGACATCTCTAAACACCAGATCGCTAAGTGTGGCAAGGTTGCTTTATGCGAGCGATAGAGATTCAATCATTAACCGGCCCAGCGGGCGTGGCAGTAGTTGAAACAAACGAACCCGTGCCAGATAGCCAAAGCGTCATAGTTGATATTGTCTGCGGCGGGGTCTCCTTCCCAGACTTACTGCAGAGCCAAGGCCTCTACCAGTACAGACCAGACCCACCTTTTACTCCCGGCATTGAAGCTTCAGGCGTTGTTAGGTCAGCCCCTAGTGGGACCGGTTTTAAACCCGGCGATCGAGTAGCGGCATGGACCAGAGGTTGTCTAGCTGAGACAGTGCTAGCTAAACCAGAAGAGCTTTTTCTCCTACCTGAGCAGCTGTCTTTTGAGGAAGGGGCTGCCCTGGTTATGAACTACCAGACAGCTGTTTTCTGCATGATTGATCGCGGCAACCTAAAGGCCGGCGAGAGCGTTCTAATTTTAGGAGCGTCGGGTGGCGTCGGAACTTCAGGAATTCAGGTTGCTAAAGGCATTGGCTGCTCACAAGTTATTGGCTTAGTGTCCACGTCGGAAAAGGGTGAAATAGCGCTGGATGCTGGGGCTGATCACATCGTATTAGTTAGCGATACATGGAAAGATGAGGTAATTGAACTAACCGGAGGGCGGGGTGTTGATATGACATATGATCCCGTTGGCGGAGACAGATTTTTGGATGGCGTACGAGCGCTTGCGAGGTTCGGTCGACTAGTAGTTGTCGGTTTTGCCGCTGGGGACATCCCGACCGTAAAAGTGAATCGTCTCCTGCTTCGAAACGTCACGATTGTCGGTGCAGCCTGGGGTGAAGCTGTCGCACATGACCCCTCCATTCCTGACAATATTCATCAGCGGTTGTTGCCGATGATCGCCGCTGGTGCCATCAAACCACCTATCGGGCAGGTTCTCGATCTAAGCGAAGCTCAAGAAGCCTACCGACTTCTCGACGAACGGGAAGCTGTTGCCAAAGTGCTTGTGCGAATGCGTCCAGACCCTTCGTGAAATTTTCCCGAACCAAAACTCGAGGTACGACACTACGATTAGATAGCTTTGTTAGGCTCTTGGGTTCCAATCTCGCACGAGAAGAGCCATCTGCACGGCTACCTCAGTAGCTTCGTCGCCTACGTTGTGGCCTCCGTTGCCTTCGCTCCGTGCCATAGCCTGTTGATCATTCTCAACCGTAACTAGTCCAAAGCCGATGGGCACACCAGTATCTAGCTGCACACGCAGGACTCCAGTGGCGGCACCTTCTGACACCAATTCATAATGAGTAGTTTCTCCCCGTATCACCGCACCAATAGCCACGATTGCATCGAAATCACCTGAGCGAGCCAGGAGCTGAGCAGCTAGAGGAATCTCCAGGCAACCAGGTACCGACACCCATGTAACGTTTTTAACCTGCAGTCGATCTAAAGCTTTCTCTACACCATCAGCTAATCGATTAACTACCCCTTCATTCCAACCAGCACGAATCACTCCGATCCTTAGGTTCGCTCCGCTCAGGCTAGCCGGCAGTT
>DMOB01000134.1:0-2699 GCA_003452475.1 Acidimicrobiaceae bacterium
AGATGCTCAGGTCGCAGGATTTATAATTGCGATAGGTATGAAGGGTGGTTCGGTTCCGGAGCTTACTGGCATGGTCGAAGCAATGATGGAAGCGGCTGCACCCTTAGTACTGCCAGCTGGAGCTATTGATATTGTTGGAAGTGGCGGAGCCCCGGCGAGATCAAAGAATGCTTTAAACGTCTCTACTATGTCTTGCTTTGTGGCCGCTGCAGCGGGCGCTGCTGTATGTAAACACGGATCTGTAGCTGCTTCTTCTAGTAGCGGCTCTTTCGATCTGCTCGGAGAGCTCGGGATTAATATTGAGGCAAATGGAGATGAAGTTGCTCGGTGTGTGGCCCAAACAGGTATCGGGTTTGCTTTTGCAAAAGCCTTTCACCCTTCGATGCGACATGTCGGCCCAGTTCGATCCGAGCTCGGAGTGCCCACTACCTTTAATTTTTTAGGCCCGTTGTCTCACCCTGGAGGTGTGAAACGTCAGGTCATAGGGGTCAGTGACCCGGCGATGGCTCCACGTGTGGCAGCTGTGCTGGCGGCTCGAAATAGCCAGCATGCGCTTGTGGTGCATGGAGCGGACCGCTTGGATGAAATCACGACGACTGATTTCACGCGAATCTACGAAGTGCGAGAAGGTCAACTCATCAAGGATTACGAGTTTGACCCCAGGTCTGTCGGTATTCAACTGGTGAACAGAGCAGACCTCGTGGGTGGCGGTCCATCTGAAAATAGTGAAATCATGCAGCGATTATTTACTGGTGAAGACAAAGGGCCTCGTTCTGACATCATTGCGTTAAATGCAGCAGCGGGTTTAATGGTTGCAGGGCTAGTAGACAATTTTTCCGATGGTGTAGAATTGTCTCGCGAAGTAATGGTGGACGGCTCAGCTAATTCGAAGGTATTGCAGGTGCAAGCCTTTACCGCAAGCATCAGGGATTGAGAATTCGATGGTAATTGGAGCCTCGCTTCCCTTTGGTGTGGGTGATGTGATCACATTGGCTGCTACCGAAGATGAGAGTCGAAAGCATCTAGTCGGTGAAACTGGAACGGTCGTCGCGGTCCAGCCCGGAAATAGGTATGTAATGGCAGCCGTTAAGTTTGAGTCCAGCGAGCGACGCTGGACAATGGTTTACGGTGTGGATGAACTGAAACTAATTGATCGTTATGGGCACGGGGTAAAATTCCTCGGCCGCAAGTAACGGACAAGAAGTTGTCTTCTCAAAGCTTTTCTAGGCGGCCCCCGCTCCCATCGTTGGTTCGAAGGACCGTAGGCCTGGAAATTGTGAAGCTAAAGGGAGATCGCAGTAAATTATCTTCAAATTAGATGATTGCGAGTTAACCCACCTACTAACACACCACAGTTCGTCTGCGTCCTCTTTTTTAACTATCTCAGTGGCTGTGTTGGCTTCGCTTGTGAAGCTGTTCTTTGGTTCCGCTTCATCGAGAGTATTTACTAAAAATCCGTTTTGAATCTCGGCGCGTCCCCAGCCTGGTATTTCCACAATGATTCGACCCGCTCTACGTAATGAATCAATTTTTCGTTGTCGTTGTAGTAGGCCACTTAGTGCCGCCGCTTGGTCACGTACTTTAGATGCTTCTTCGAATCGACATTCAAGCGCTAATGAACGCATTCTGTCCTCCAGGGGGAGCATCACTAATTCGGGTTTGTCAGTTAGGGCTTGAAGCGCAGATTCGACAATTGGCTGATATGTAATTTCTTTAACCGCGCCAGTGCAAGGACAAGCATCGGACCCTATCTGAATTGACGTGCAGCGAGTATCAGCAGGGTTCGCAGAAATCTTCTTGGTGCACCTTCGAAGTGGAATTGCGCTTTCTATGGCAGAGGCTGCCAACCGAGCTACCCGTCGCGAGGAAATTGGCCCTAAGTAAAAGGCATTATCGTCGAGGGTTTGACTCACCACGGTTAGTCGTGGAAACCGCTCATTGGTGGTGAGCTTTAAATAAACGTATTTGTTCCAATTAGCTGCCTGTCTGTTAAACCGAGGCTGGTGGCGATGAATTAGCTGGACCTCAAGTACTTCGGCTTTGAGCGGTACTTCGCAAACGGTGAATTCGATGAACTTAGTTTCTTTCAATAATTGTGTAACTTTTTTCCGGCGGTCGCTAGAAAAGTAGGAACGTACTCGAGAGCGCAGGTTCGTCGCCTTTCCTATGTACAGGACCTCGCGTCTTGCATTGAGGAACTGATATACACCTGGCTTCCTGGGGAGGTCGGTGGTCAGTGATAGCTTGACCGCTTGTGGGTGTCTGTGGATTTTCGGTAGTTCGAGCAGGTCATCTAATCCAAGTACTCCAAGTGATGCGGCTTTTTCAAGTAAAACGTGGAGAAGATCAGAGGTAGTCAGCGCATCTTCCAGGGCTCGATGAGCGACTCGTTTCGGAAGATTCATACATTTTGATAGCGTGGACAATTTACAATTTGGCACCTCATCTCTAACGAGTCTTCGCGCTAGCGCTAAGGTGTCGACGACTTTGTTGTTTGGTTTGGGGTAGTTGGTTCTATCTAGGGCGGCATTCAGGAACCCAAGATCAAATTGAACATTGTGTCCGACTATTACTGAGTTGCCTAGGAACTCAAGAAAACTAGGAAGTACCGTCGCAATTGGTGGAGCTTTCTCTACCATCGACGTCGTGATCCCAGTCAGATAGCTGATCCCTACGGGGATTGGCCGGACTGGATTGAT
>DMOB01000043.1:0-2754 GCA_003452475.1 Acidimicrobiaceae bacterium
CTGGACTGATGTCAGCTGAGACTGCTCATGACCCATTTTTCCCACTGCTGTTAGCTGCTCAGCAGACCTCGAAAGTAGAGCTGATGACTTCGATTGCAGTGGCTTTTGCCCGCTCACCGATGACACTAGCGAACATTGGTCATGACCTAAACGCATATTCGAAGGGACGATTTGTGCTTGGCTTGGGCTCTCAGATTAGGGCGCATATTACTAAGCGATTCAGCATGCCCTGGTCTAGTCCAGCTGCTCGTATGCGAGAATTTATTTTGGCTATGCGGGCGATTTGGGAAAATTGGCACGAGGGCAAGGCCTTAGAGTTTGCGGGAAAATTTTATACACATACGCTGATGACCCCGTTTTTCACGCCGACCGGCAACGAATTTGGTGCCCCAAAAGTTTTTTTGGCTGCTGTAGGACCTAAAATGACCGAGGTCGCAGGAGAGGTCGCTGATGGTATGATCGTCCACGCGTTCACCACAGAGAAATACTTGCGTGAGACCACGTTACCTTCTTTGGAAAAAGGTTTTGGCAAAGCAGGTAAAAATCGGGCGGATTTCGAAATTAGCTACCCCGTGTTTGTTTGCACGGGACAGACTGAGGAGGAGCTGGAAGAGGCTAAACGGGCGACAGCGCAGCAGATCGCGTTTTATGGGTCAACCCCAGCCTATAAGCCAGTCTTGGATAGCATCGGAGTCGGAGACTTGCAATCTGAACTCAACGCAATGTCTAAGCAAGGTCGCTGGGTCGAAATGGGTGAGCTGATCAGCCCCGAGATCATGACTGAATTTGCTATCGTAGGCGAGCCTGATCAGATAGCCGGACAGATCAAAGCTCGGTACGGTGATATTGTCGATCGTACTTCAGCGGCCTACGCGAACATTCCCAAATCTGAAAGAGTAAAGATAATCAACGAATTGTCTGCGTAAATAATTAGTAAATAGGGAACATTATGAAAGTTGATGCGGGTATTGGCTCGAAATTAAATGAAATACCGGAAATGGTCAAAAAATTAGAAAATTTTGGATACGACGGCGTACGCACGGCCGAGATGAATCACGATCCTTTTTTCCCTTTGGTCTTGGCAGCGGAGCACACTGAAAAACTCGAACTCGCGACCTCCATTGCAGTAGCGTTTGCGAGAAGCCCGATGAATCTGGCTAACCTGGGGCATGATCTTAATGCGTATTCACAGGGGCGATTCACGTTAGGTCTGGGCTCTC
The DNA here is from genome assembly GCA_003452475.1 of Acidimicrobiaceae bacterium. GTDB lineage: Bacteria > Actinomycetota > Acidimicrobiia > Acidimicrobiales > Poriferisodalaceae > UBA9040. Next base: position 1,221 of record DMOB01000043.1, read on the forward strand.
AAATCAAACCTCACATTACCAAGCGTTTCAGTATGCAGTGGGGAGCTCCCGCAGCGCAGATGAGAGAATTGGTGTTGGCGATGCGAGCGATTTGGAGCAACTGGTACGAGGGAGACCCTCTCGAGTTTGTAGGTGATTACTATCGGCATACCCTTATGACACCTGCATTCACGCCGGAAAATCGAGAGTTTGGTGCGCCAAGAGTTGTTCTGGCTGCGGTCGGACCTAAAATGACTGAAGTCGCTGGTGAGGTCGCTGATGGGATGATCATACATCCGTTTAGCACTTTACCGTACATCAACAATGTCACTCTGCCAGCAATTGATAGGGGAATAGAGAAGTCCGGGAAGCCTAGATCTGGGTTCGAGCTTTCTTACTCTTGTTTTGTGGTTACCGGAAGAGATGAAGCCGAATTTTCGAAAAGCAAACAAGAAGCTCAACAGCGAATCGCGTTTTATGGGTCGACTCCTGCATACAAGGGTGTTCTCGATTCGATTGGCGCTGGCGAGCTGCAGCCAGAACTGAACGCGATGTCCAAGCAAGGTCGTTGGGCGGAGATGGGCTCTTTGATAACGGACGAGATCCTCCAAGAATTTGGTGTCGTCGGCGAGCCTGAGACGATTGCGGGTCAAATGCTTGAGCGTTATGGATCCTTCATTGATAGAACTTCTGCCTCTTTCCCGATTTCCGATGAATCCGAACGTAGAGAAGTAATTTCGGCGCTACGGGCTGGCTAATGAGAAACTAGCCGGCAAAGGTTTGTTTTGCACGATGATGAAAATGGCGTTTTTTTGCATATAAAAGGGAATTGTCTTAATCCCTTATCTTTCATTATTTGCCCATTATGTCTGCGATTTTAGTTAGGTTTTATCACTGATTGAGTTACAATTCCCGCTCGAGAAAGGTTTGTTGCGTTAAGGATGAGTAGCGCAGTAGGTGGGATCTGTTATTTTCCTTGGCTCTGGGAGGGTAAGGAAAGTTTTCTATCCACAACAATTTACTAAAAATGTCGAAGTATTTTCGGAGGTTTACGCCCCCAGTAGTCTGGGCTAAGGAGTTGATCGGTGAATATTCGGTTTAGTGTGTTGAGTTTTTTTGTTGGCTTTTTTTTACTAGTACCAGGATTGATTTGGAACGAAGTAGGAGATGGGTACCAATCGAGTCAGTTACTGCTGAATCAGGGCAGTGGAAATCGGGATTCGGAGTTTTTTAGCAGAAAGCTCATTAAAGCGTTTGGAACCGAACCGGTAGCCGCTCGAGAGTTTTCTGATTGGGTGCTCGAAGCGTCGATGAGACACCGGCTTGAACCCGATCTGATTGCCAGTTTGATTTCGGTAGAGAGCTCTTTTCAAAAATCAGTTGAATCTCACAGGGGTGCTGTCGGACCTACACAGGTTAAACCTAAGTTCTGGCAAGAGTTCTGTGGTAATAATGACCTTTATGATCCTGAGCAAAATGTTTACTGCGGAGCAATGATCTTGTCGTACCTGATGGATCGATGTAAAGGTAATTACAGTTGCGCTTTAAGTGCTTA
>DMOB01000276.1:0-1725 GCA_003452475.1 Acidimicrobiaceae bacterium
TTCGTTTTTGTGCTGAGACCGTTGAGTTAGATAAGACCTTCTTGGTGCTAAATGGTGATGTGCTTACAGACCTAGACACTTCATCGTTGTTAGCTTTCCACAGGCGAAGCGGCGGGCTCGCCACAATAGCTATGCAAACAGTAGAAAACCCATCGCGTTATGGCGTCATCTCGACTTCGGACACAGGACAGGTAATGGACTTTGTTGAGAAGCCGGCACCTGGAACAGAACCTTCAAATAATATTAATGCTGGCACATATGTGATGGAACCAGGAGTGTTGGAAAGAATTCCTACCAACACTGTGGTCTCTATCGAACGTGAAACATTTCCTCAGCTAGCCGCAGATGGAGAATTGTACGCCATGTCGGCGGACTCTTACTGGCTTGACACGGGTACACCCGAGCAATTTTTAGAGGCGAATATTGATGCTCTTCGGAGCTCGTCGACATTGGAGACCGACAATGCGATGAACTGCTCCGTGTCAGACACAGCTATAGTCATCGAGTCGATCCTTGGGCGAGATTCAGAGCTGCAGGCGGGCGTATCGGTTAATAGTTCCGTCTTGTTCAGTCAATGCACAATCGAAAGAGATGCATCGGTAACTCGGTCTATTCTGGCGGACAATGTAAGAGTAGGAGAGGGATCAATTCTCGAAGATTGTGTGGTGGCCCCACACGCAGTGATTCCTAAGAATGCCTATCTGAAGAATAAGAAAGTTACGAAATAGAATTACTGATGATTATTAACGGAACAAATCTTCTGATGGATCACGAATAACTTCTTCTCTCACTGAACCTTCCCGCAACCAAGATGGGTTGATGCCTCTGACGATTGCCACTGGAACTCCATCTGCCTTGCCACATACTAAATCAGCAGCTGCAGAAATCTCATCAGCTACACATACCTCTGTAACCATCAGCTCTCTTCCTAGAGAGTCAGTGCTACCCCTTAGGTCAACCACAGCGGAGATGCCTGCGCATCCGATGGCGACGTCTGTTAAACCTCTGCGCCATGGGCGGCCGAAAGTGTCTGAGATGATTATCGCTACCTCAATGTCAGACGTGCCTTTAATCCGATCACGAATTTTTCGAGCTGAACGGTCGCTATCATCGGGAAGTAGTGCCGCTTGTCCACGTTCTACGTTAGATAGATCGATTCCAGCATTAGCACATACAAAGCCGTGTTTAGTTTCGCTAATTATGAGCTCTCCTCGTCTGCGTAGAATGCGTACAGACTCTCTTTCAACTAATGGCTTATGTGAGAGTGGGTTGGTTGGGTCAATGGCAACCATCGCTCCTTCAGCTTTTGAAACAATTTTTTGTGTTACGACTAAGACGTCTCCGGTCTGAAGTCCTTGTGGCCCTGCTTTGCATGCTTCAGCAATTAATACTCCAAGATCTACGTCATCTGTAATCTCTGGAATTCCGTGGATTGGAAAAATTTGGAGTGTCATGATTTCTAGGCCTCTGTTAATGGTGGATTGATTGCGTTTATAGCGGATAGAGCCACCTGTGCAGCTTTTGAGATATCAGACATGACAGTATTAGCTACGACGGCCCTTATGTCGAGATTACTAATTTTAGGTGATAAGTGTTTATCTGCGGTATCGATAAGAAGTGCCGAAGAAAAAGACTGATATAGCGCTGCAACGCCAAAAGTCGATGGTTCGTGCCCTAGTGCGGAAAGCATTCGAGCGGCGGGGCCTTTAAGCGCTAAACCCCCAA
>DMOB01000276.1:2028-2979 GCA_003452475.1 Acidimicrobiaceae bacterium
ACCTTTAAGCGCTAAACCCCCAATTATCGGAGAGACAGCTACTACTCGTTCCCTGTTCTGGAGTAGTGCGTCGCGGATTCCCGGTATTGCTAGCAGCGGCCCGATTGAAACAATTGGGTTGGAAGGCGCAATCACGATATGACTCGCTTCATTTATGGCCGCTAGAACTCCTGGCGCAGGAGTAGCGTCGCTAGCCCCATCAAATCGTACGGCGTTGATTGCGACGTCATGTTGGCGCGCGACGAAGTAGTCCTGGAAATCTATGTCGCCTTCCCCTTCGACAGTTAATCGAGTGCGAACGGGGTGATTAGTGACTGGCAGTAAATTTACTTTGATGTCCCATGCAGCGGATACCTCCTTGGTGACCTTATCTAGGGTCGCTCCTTCTGAAAGCCGCTGCGTGCGGTAAAGGTGTAGGGCGAGATCTAGGTCTCCGAGACTAAACCAAGTTTGTCCTTTGTAACGTTCGAGCTCGCTCATTACACGCCAACTCTCGCCTTTTTGGCCCCATCCTGTTTCTGGGTTAACTTGCTCTGCAAGAGTGTAAGTGACCGTGTCTATATCGGGGCTAATAGCTAGGCCATGCAGTCTAAAGTCATCTGCAACGTTGATGATCGCCGTGATTGAGTCAGGCGGACGTATCTGAGCAAGACCGCGCAAAAACTTTGCCGCCCCGACGCCTCCTGACAGCACAACAGTTTTAGACATATGTAATGGATCCTAACTGGGCCTTTTCTGAACAAGTATTCGATTGATGAAGCTTTCAAGCCTATTTGTAATCGAACCCCAGTTGTAGCGGCTGCTGCCGAAGGCTTTTCCCGCTCGCCCGAGGGTGCTTCTAAGATCTGAATCGTCTAAGAGTCGACTAAGAGCAGACTCAAACTCAAGGTAATTCCCGTAGGTAAGACCGCCAGAACTATCCATTATGTGCCCGTTTGTCGCTCCGCAGTG
>DMOB01000063.1:0-4103 GCA_003452475.1 Acidimicrobiaceae bacterium
GGAAAAGAGTTCCACGTAGTCGGCGAGCATTGGAACCCTATTGGTAGAACAAGGCGAGTTGTTGGACTATTAATAGATCGAGGGTTTGGGCTCGCAGCCTGGGCTCCAGCTTTTCTGTTTGCACCAGCGGCTCTGGTCCTTACATATGCAAGAAAGCATCATGACTCTTTTCTCGTTCTTTGCCTAATTTCTGTCGGCTGGGCAAACGCTACGTGGGTAGCGCTCACTATGCATGGGTGGTGGTGGCCTGGAAGACAAGTCGTAGTTGTACTGCCTCTCGTCGTCGCTCTAATCGCTTCGCTAGCAGAACGACACGCAAAGTTAATGAAGCCAATTTTACTAGCAAGCCTCTACAGCATTTTTTCTTGGTTCTGGCTTGTGTTAGAAGCCTCCACCGGTCGCAGAACTTTAATTTTCGACTTTGAACAAACTTCAAATCCAGCTTTCAGAATATGGCGTTTACTCTTACCTGACCACCAGAGAATGAACTCTCTGGATATTGCAATCACAGCAATTTGGCTAATAGCTATTCTTTCTACTGGGTGGCTTACGCATCGAGCTTGGATTGCCTCAACGAAGAAAGCTGATGCTCCTGCCAGAGATACTGCGCTGAAAGACCATCTTCTAGACTGACCTTAGGCTTCCAACCAGTTGCGTCAGATATCGGTCCTAGTACCGCTTCGGTTGATTTTGGGTCTCCTGGGGCAGCGATTTCTTTTGTGATTCGACAAGGCGAGCCAACTAGCCTTTCGATACTGCTAATCACACCTATGACAGAATTGGTTTTCCCACCTCCAATATCAAATGTTGAACCAGCCGGAACCGAACACTTTGATAGCGCCAAAGTTGCTTCAACCACATCGGACACATACGTAAATTCTCGCTTCTGCGTTCCGTCGCCCCGCAGTGAAAAGTAAAAATCTCCAGGTAGCGCTGCTTGAAATAGCCTATTCATGGCCATATCAGGTCGTTGTCTCGGTCCGTACACCGTGAAATAGCGCATACCTACAGTTTGCAGCCCTCGCGCACCATAGATACGACCTAAGTGATCCACCGCTAGTTTTGTCACCCCATATGGACTTATAGGGGACTCAATTCGTTGACCTCTAGCAGTATCAGCATTTCCATACACAGATGAACTTGAGGCATACAGAAAACGACTCACCTTATTTTCCAATGATGCTTCCATAAGCTTTTGAGTAGCTAACAAATTATTGTTAACAGAGGATTCGAAACCTTCGCCCCAAGAATCCTGGACCCCTGCGCGCGCAGCCAAATGAAATACTATGCAGTCAGGGTCTAGCAACTCAACTAGATTAAGTTCATTCAAGTCAGCTTCAATTAGGTCAAAATTTGGATGGCTTAGCACCTTTGACAAATTGGCTCTCTTGACCTCTGGTGAATACCATGAGTCAAAACAATCAATGCCTGTAACGTATAGTCCACGGTTCAGCTGCTCTTCAACCAAATGCGAGCCAATGAACCCTGCTGCTCCAGTTACAACAGAACGCAATAATTTAGTTCCCATAAGAGAGGCCTACCCAACATTCATAGTTAAGGTTACCTTATCTAAAACAAGGAGGAAAACTAGTTGGCTCAAATCGGAATAATCGGTGCAGGCCCTGCCGGTCTAGCAGCCGCGCTTTTCGCCTCACAAAAAGGGCATGACTGCACAGTCTTCGAAAGTGCGTCAAACCCCGGAGGCATGGCAGCCAGTTTCGTGGTGGCAGGCCAGCGAGTCGATCTAGGATCTCATCGCCTGCACCCAGCAACCGAGCCGCACCTACTTGCACTTATTAAACAGATCATGGGAGATGACCTTCAGATACGAGAGCGTAACGGCAGAATTAATTTGAGAGACCGGTGGGTTAAATTCCCACTGAGAGCAACTGACTTAATAAAGAAACTACCTACAAATGTGGCACTTCGCATAGCTGGGGAAACTTTGACGAAGCCATTTCGAAATTCAATTGAAACAAACTTTTACGAGAGCGTTCAACATCGCTTAGGTCCAACAGTCGCTGAGGAATTCTATGGCCCATTCGCCGAGAAATTGTACGGCGTTAAACCTCATCAGCTAAGTGTAGAAATAGCACAACGTCGAATCGCAGCTACTTCAGGGTTTGACGTAATTCGCAAGATAGCAACGGCTACGCGAACTTCCGGACGCGTATTTTTGTACCCACGCTGCGGATACGGGTCTATCTCCGAACGTCTCGCCGACGCTGCAAACGAAGCGGGAACAGAACTATGCTTCAACAGTCCCATCACTAAATTGCAAGCCGAGAAGGACTCCGTCGCTATCACCAGCGCCGGGAGAATTTTTGAGTTCGAACAGGTTTGGTCGACGATTCCGTCACCGAACCTTCTCGCCATTGCGAAGCCTTCACCGCCCTCGGCGACACTCGAAGCCGCTAGGTCATTACGCAATAGGGCGATGGTTCTGGTCTACCTAGTGATTCCCAAGCCTCAGTACACACCATTCGATGCTCACTACATTCCCACGACAGAAACAATTATCTCTCGACTGTCAGAACCTAAGAACTATCGAGATGGCCCCGATCCGTCTAATCAGACTGTTCTGTGTGCTGAAGTACCTTGCTGGAATGGAGACACGATCTGGAATTCATCACCGGGTGAATTAGGTGGACTCGTATCTGAAGATCTACGAACCATGGGGCTTCCTGATCCGCAACATGTTCATGTTGAACTTAAATATTTACCATCCGTCTACCCAGTATTTGAGCATTTAACATCTGAAGCTAGGACAACAACGCAACTTGCTGCTCAGTCTATTAATCGGGTTGTTTCTTTCGGGCGCCATGGCCTGGGGGTTCCTGACAATCTCCACCACGTTATGCGAATGAGTGAGCATTTAGTCAACTCACTATCATCAGATGGCGCATTAGACACATCGAAATGGGACGAAGCTCTTGGCTCTTTTACCAAACATGTGGTTGAGGACTAGCAGGCATCTACTTTTTGGTGCGTAAGCTCTACCTTATGACTCTACATTGGCACGCAACCGGTATCGAAGTACATAAAGTCGTCGTCGGTCCTTACGAAAATAATGTTTTCACTATCCGCTGCACCGAGACAGGAGAAGCAATCCTTATTGATGCAGCCAATGAGCACGAGCAGCTGTTAGAGATTTGTCAGAACCTCGGCGTTCGAACCGTCGTCGAGACACACGGTCATTTTGATCACATTCAAGCTATTCCAGCTATCAGAGACGCTGGCTACGAAGTGGGAGTCACTCTCGAAGATGCCGGCATGCTGCCGAGCTACGACTACTTACTTGAAGACGACTCAGTTATTGAGGTCGGTCGCCTCAGAATTCGCACCATTTTAAACCCTGGTCACACCCCAGGATCCATGAGTTTCCACGTCGAGAATACGCCCCTATTGTTCTCAGGCGACACGTTGTTTCCCGGTGGCCCAGGAGCTACTGGGTTCGAAGGTGGTGACTTCAAGACAATAATTCGAAGCATAGAAGATCGAATGTTTTCAAAATTTTCGCCAGACACAATTGTTTTGCCTGGACACGGCGGCGACACGACCATCGGTGACGAGTCACCACGCCTCCAGGAGTGGGTCGATCGTGGATGGTAAAGTTTCCCAACCAGAGACAAAGTCAAAACACACAAAAGTTCTGAAATCCGATGAAAGGCCTGTCGACTATACACCTGTATCTCTAACTGACCTTCCTGAAACTCCCACTAGAGACCGTAATATTGCGGCGAGCGCATGGGATCAAGCCCCGAACATTTTGAAGACACTCGGGGAAAGCTTAGACGGGAAACCTGAGGCAGTATTCAAAAGACGAATTCATGGTTGGCTTCTATGGCGAGCAGGCCCAACTCTTGGACCTTGTCGGTATCTAGCTCTTGACCCAAGTGATCACGATCGTTTCTACATTTTCGACTTAGACGGAAACAAAAATGACTCGGGACAGGGTCCAGATCGACTTAGACACACGCGTTTTAGGTCTTGGAAGGAGTCACTCCGAGACAATCCGATACCTAATGTGCCTGAAACGAACTAGAGCGCTCAATCTAAAGCAAGGGCGCCCGCTGACCGACGAGTGTGGCTTGTTCAAAACT
>DMOB01000212.1:0-9621 GCA_003452475.1 Acidimicrobiaceae bacterium
GACTAGCACGAAGTGTGTCCACGTTGTTATGTATATGAGCGTTCCAGCCGAACATAAAATACCGTCTAACTGGGCACTGGTTTTATTATCTGCAACGTCACAAGCGAGAAATTTTCGGCAACAGCGTGCCTCTAAATTATTTTCGCCTTTGTCTACCCTAGTAGCTCATGGCCATTTGAGCCTAGCTCAACCTCTCGGACCACCCAACGATGACTTTTGCCACTGATTCGTAAGCGAGCCGGGCCGTCTACTTCGACTACAGGCATCACCTTACATTTTGGGCACTGACACGGTGGGTGCATCAACGGGTTCGGCGGGGTTTCCCAGTCGTTTTCAAGAGCAGTGCAAGCTTGTTCAGCCACAAATTCAAGTTTAGCTATGCATTCATCAACTAATTGGCACAATAGCCAGACATATTAATCCATGATTTCTGCAAGCTACTGCTCAATCCAGCACCTTAAGAAGCGTGGCTTCTCAGACCAATTACCTTCCGGTAGCGAGGACCTGAGCGAACATAGTTTTTTCAGTAATAGCCTTTGTAATTCTATTTTCAGATATTCGCGAGAACTTTTTGAATCTATCGTCGCACCCTCTCAATTCATAACGTCGCATTATTAGTTACCTCTCACATATTAATCCATCAAAATAGGTAGCCATGAATATAGGCTCTCCACATGAAACTAGGCATGAGCATTAACTACGTTGGCGATTTTCATTCATCTGTAGAAAAAGTTATTGAATACGAGAATGCGGGGCTGGACATTGTTTGGGTAGCCGAAGCCTACAGCATCGACGCAGTTAGCCAAGTCGGATTCCTAGCCGCCAAGACAAAAAAAATAGAGATTGGAACTGGCATCCTTAATGTCTACTCGAGGACCGCAGCGGCAATAGCCCAGACTGCTGCCGGCTGCGATTACGTCAGCAACGGAAGATTTATTCTCGGTTTGGGAGCTAGCGGCCCACAAGTAATAGAAGGGTTTCATGGGGTGCCTTATGAAAAGCCCATGAAAAGGATTAGCGAGTACATAGACATAACCCGAATGACTTTGAAACGCGAACCCGTTATCTACAGCGGTAAGACGGTACAAATCCCATTGCCCGAAGGTACGGGCACCGGTCTTGGCAAACCGCTTAAGTTAATTAATCATCCTGTACGAAATGAAATTCCCATTTGGTGGGCTTCACTAATGCCCTTGTCGGTAAAAGAGACAGCTAAATCAGCCGACGGTTGGCTGCCGGTTTTCTTCGTTCCTGATGAATTCCAAAAAGTTTGGGGTGATGATCTGAAGGCCGGAACTGCTTTAAGAGATCAAGGCTTAGGCAAACTTTCGATTGCAGCATCCACCACTGTCGCCATTGGAGAAGAATACGTGGACGAAAGCGCCGACAGAGTCTTAGACCGACAGCGCCCTACTACCGCTCTCTATTGGGGAGGGATGGGTGCTCGCGATAAAAATTTTTACAATACCATCGCGCAGAAATATGGCTACGAAGAAGAGGCAATCGAAATTCAGGATCTCTACTTAGACGGCCAAAAAGATGCCGCAGCGGCGGCTGTTCCCGGAGATTTCTTACAACGAGCGAACCTTGTAGGGCCAGCTTCATACGTCAAAGAACGCCTCGGAGCTTGGAAAGAGGCAGGGGTAGACGTTCTCAACATTACGCCGGTAGGACCTGATCCAGTAGGAACGATGGCAACCCTTAGACAATTAATCGAAGACGCTTAGCTCGTAAACGGTGCGTTACTCTACTTAATGCTTATTCGTCGAACCCTACGTAAGAGACAACGCTCTCGTTTGAGGCTCTGAGGGACTGAACATCATTAGCCACAAAGGTTTCATCAGGATAGCCCATAGCCACGCAAGTCATAATTACTTCGTCTTCTGGGATATTAGCAAATTCTCGAACTACTGAAGATTGCATGATCCCCTGGCCGTTGATAACTGAACCCAATCCCTTAGTCCAAGCAGCCAGCACGAGACCGTATGTTGCCGCTCCTAAATCGAAGTGACCGACCGTATCGTGTTCCAGCGCTTTATCAAGAGTAACGACGATAGACACTGGAGCATCGAACTGACGAAAACCTCGCATTACCCAGTCTTGTCGACGTTCTTTATCATCTCGTTCAATTTCCATAGCAGAGAAAAGTTGGATCGCTATCTCCACTTGTCGATCTCGATGTATCCCTTCGTACCCGTGACCCATCTTTATTTCCCGATCTACCGATGCGCCAGCAAGCATTCGTTCTGTGTTGCCTTTTCGAATTTGTTCCAGCGGATCACCAGTGATCACATGGAAGTGCCACGGTTGCGTATTCATTGAGGAAGGGGCCCGCTTGGCGATTTCAATTATCTCATCAATGATTTCTTTAGAAACAGCATCCGGCTTGTAACCACGGATACTTCTACGCTGTTTCACAAGAGTTTCAAAGTCAATTTTCGGTTGTTTAGAAATATTCTCTGCCACGCCAACACCTTAATCCGTGGCACCACAATAACTACTTCTTTAGTCTTTTGACAGCCACAAAAACTTCTCTGAGAATTACTTCGCAATCTCAAATATGAAGAAATTGCTAGAGCACCACTAATCCAATTAGCCAAATATTAACCCAACATGAGCCAGTGATTAAAAGTTGCTAATTACAAGCTCGCCACTAGCAACCATCTCGACGTCATTCCACATAACGACGAGCTTTCGCCTTTTTCCCTTTGATGGTCGTGGACTTAATAGCCTTCACCACCGAATCAACTGATTTCTCAGGCACACCAACTACTGCAAACGTGTCTGATATTCGTATCGGGCCAATCTGACTGCCTGTCAAGTTCGTTTCACCCGCTATTGCCCCGACCAAGTCACCGGGACGGATACCCGAGCGCTTTCCTAGTTCAATATAAACCGATCCAACAGCGCCATCATACTTTTGCCCCTTCCTGCCACGATCTTTAGCCTGCGCTCGACCTTTGTTTTTGCCTCCCCGGCTGCCACCTCTTCGTTCTGGATTACCCTTGTCTGAAACTTCTGGTATTTCTATTTCCTGGATATCAGCGTTGTTTGCAAGATGAAGGAGTTTTAGAGCTGCTAACGCAATACTCCGATCGCTGCCAGCACCGGACAGCGCGTGAAGCACTGGGTTGAAGTCCTCTAAGTCAGGAGAAGCCAATGCCTCACTTACAGACAAAACTGTTAGCTCAGTCTGGCGACGTCGAAGATCGTCAACTGATGGAACTTTCTGTATGTTAATAGTCTGTTTGGTTAAATGTTCAATGTTGGCTAACGCCCTTCTGTTCTTAGGCTCCGCCAGTGTTATAGCTACCCCTTCGCGACCAGCTCGTCCAACACGACCAATTCGATGCACATAACTCTCGGGCGCCGCAGGCACGTCAAAATTCACTACATGAGTAAGAGAATCAACATCCAAGCCTCGGGCTGCAACGTCAGTCGCCACAAGTAATTCTGCTGTTCCTTCACGGAGTCGTCCCATCACTCGGTCGCGTTGGTTCTGATCCATACCTCCATGTAACGCTTCAGCTCTGTAGCCACGAGTATTCATAGTGGCGGTTAGTTCGTCCACGTCAGTTCGGGTTTTACAAAATACAATCGTTGCTTTTGGTGCTTCAATATCAAGAATTCTGCCCAATGCTGCGGGTTTATGTTTTCTCTGAACTAGGTAAGCGCTTTGACGAACTAAAGTTTTAGATGCTTTGTTTCCCGTAGCAACAATTTGCACCCTTACTGGATCAATTTGATAACGCTTAGCTATTGAGTTAATTCGCGGCGGCATCGTGGCAGAGAAAAGAACTGTCTGTCGATCTGCTGGAGTTGTCTCTAAAATAGTTTCAATGTCTTCAGTGAAACCCATGTCGAGCATTTCGTCTGCTTCGTCAAGGACAACTGTTTTTAGTGAATCAAGTTTTAGTGATTTACGCTTTAGATGATCGATAGCACGACCAGGAGTAGCAACAACTACATGAACGCCTTTACGAAGAGCAGACAGTTGTTGCTGAATCGGCTGACCACCATAGACCGCTACGACTTTGACGTCCTGCTTAGCCCCATATTCGGCAATCGCTTTAGTCACCTGCATCGCTAATTCACGAGTCGGAACCAAGATCAAGGCGACAAGCTTGACAGGTTCGCCAGCATCAATCCCATTTAAGATGGGCAAAGCAAAAGCAGCTGTCTTGCCAGTGCCTGTTGCGGCTTGACCAAGTAGATCAGAGCCAGTCAGCAAATAGGGAATGGCCTCAGCTTGCACCGGAGTCGGGTCGCTGTATCCAAGAGTCACCAAGTTTTTTAAAAGCTCTTTTTTCAGACCTAGGTCAGCAAAGCCATTTTTGGAACTATCGGTTTCAGGTTTCTTAAGAACTTTGTCAGTTTTCGCCATTAGAAGTTAAGTTCCAGCAACCGGCATCCGGCATCCAAACGCGAACAGGTTCCATAGTCGCTATTGCGCGACTCGCCATTCGCTAGTTCAGACAAGAAAACCCTCGTCCTGTACTTAGCTGTCGCACGCAGCGCAGCACCAAAAGTTTCTATCATCACCCTTAGACGGTACCGACCTTCATCACCTTTCTCCTTACAAGAACGAAAGTTAAGTTCAGATCTCTGATCATTTATGTCGAGCAATGTTACAAAAGGTTCCTATCGCAGCTTCAGCTTGCACTTCACATGCCTACTTAAAGGTCGCTGATTCACAGGCAGCAAGGACCAAAAGAGAGCTTCTGAGCACTAAATTTTCCTAAAATGTAGGTGTGAGGCACACTACGAATAACAGGTATTTCTTTAAGCAGTTACGTTTCTTCTGTAGCATCTCCTCGGGGGTAACGAACTAATGAGTGAACAATGGCAAAGTTAATTACTTCGGGAATGCGCGCCGTAATCGCAATGATGCAGCATGAGACAAACACGTTTTCGCCAGTCCCGACTCCTTTTTCGAGATTCGGAACAAACGGAATAGATGTTCCCTGCGGAAATGATGCGCTAAAAAGCTTTGATGGAACCGGAACTGGTTTCGGAGCGTTTGTAGATATCGCTCGATCAGCAGACATGGAATTAGCCACCCCTATAGCGGGAAACGCTGCCCCAAGTGGGCCAGTTGAGAGCGAAGCGTATAGCGCGATGACAGACGCAATCTGCGAATCAATCTCCAAAGGGTGCGACGTCTGTTTCCTTGATTTACACGGAGCAATGGTGACGGAATCTCTTGCAGATGGAGAAGGCGAACTCCTGCGCAGAATCAGGTCAATCGCCCCAGATCTACCAATAGCGATAAGCCTGGATCTGCACGCCAACATGACTGAAGCCATGGTCGAGAATTGCGACATAATGGTCGGTTACAAGACTTACCCTCATATCGACATGTACGGGGCAGGTGAACATTCCGGACGATTAATGCTTCGAATGTTGAATAGCGAAATTGATCCTGTCATGACATGGGGCAACATTCCGCTTCTCGCCCAAACGCTCCGAATGGGACATAGCGACATTCCAATGGGGCCCCTTATAGATGCTGCTAGAAATTATGAAAAAGGCGGTCTGCTAGCTGCATCCATCTTTGGCGGATTCCCCCTGGCTGATATTTCAGAAGCAGGAATGTCCGCCGTTACTATTTCCAATGGCGATCTCCAACGGGCTACCGATGCACGGGATGCCTTACTAGAATCTGCCTGGAATTACCGACATGAATTCATCTTTGAATCGCTACCCATAGAGGAAACTATTGACGGAGTAAAAAGTTTAAACGGGAGCCCAATACTACTGCTGGATCATGCCGACAACTCAGCTTCCGGAGGCACGCAAGACACCACCGCAGCTCTTGCTGCGGTCATCAACTCAAATTTAGAAGATGTTGCGGTATTTGCCATCTGTGACCCTGTTGCGGTGGCAGAGATGACCGCTGTTGGCGTAGGAAATGAGATCACAGTATCTCTGGGCGGTAAAACAGATATGCCTAGCATCAGTCACCGTGGCGAACCTCTTGTCCTTAGCGGAAAAGTTCATTCATTAACTGATGGAAGTTTTCAAATAACGGCTGAAATGGGCAAAGGAACTTGGGCAGCAATGGGCCCCAGCGCGGTTTTAGACCTAGGAAAAATAAAAATTGCTGTCATTTCTAGACATACCGAACCATTTGATCTCGGGCATCTGCAAAGTCTTGGGATCGAGCCGACTCAATGCCAATTTATCTTACTCAAATCACGCATACATTACCGAGCAGGATTCCGTGCTGTCGCTGCTCACGAGATACCTATAAGTGGTGTAGGAGTAACAAGTAGCGACAACAGTCTGTTTGATTTCAAGAACGTCCGAAGACCAATTTTTCCCCTTGACCAAATCTAAATAAGTGGAAGTCAGGCTTCTCAAGCCTGCTAAGAATGCATTAGCCCTCAAAATGAAAGCAGATTATGATTGAGATTCTCGAACCGAAGTGGGTTAAGTGTTTTCGAGATTTTTTTGAACTCTCCGGAGTGAAACCCGGAGACCTAATCGGAGTTCTAGCTGAAAGCCAAAGTAGACAAATACTTCTTGATCTCACCGACCATGCTCTTCACCAGATTGGGGCTAGATCCCTACGAGTCACAGTCCCCTCTCCACAGTTAGCAGATCCAATGCCTGTGCGTTCAACCGGAGCGACATATGCTTACGATGCTTATCCGGAAATTATGGGGTCTTTAGGCAGCTGTTCATTGGTCGTCGATTGCACAGTCGAAGGCCTACTTCACAGCAAAGCACGCCAAGAGTTGTTAAGTGCAGGTGGCAGGGTTCTAATGATTTCCAACGAGCACCCTGAGGTGCTCGAACGTTGCGCGGCCACGCGAGAACTGCATGAACTTGCGCTCAAATCACTCTCACTTTTAGATAACTCTAGTCTTATGGAAGTTAAATCAGAAGCGGGCACTGACCTCAGAATTAATACGGTCGGAGCTCCAAGCAGAGGTGGCGGAGGCATTCTTGGACCCAATGACAAAATCGCATATTGGCCTGCCGGGCTGTGCCTCTGCTTTCCGCTTTCCCAAACGGTAAATGGCAGAGTCGTTCTTGACATTGGCGATGTAAATTTAACTTTCAAGAAATATTTCGAAAATGAAGTAGTTCTGCATATTGAAAATGATCAGGTCATTGAAATCGAAGGCTCAGGACTTGATGCCAAGTTGATGCGCTCTTATTACGAAGGCTGGAATGACCCAAATGCATACACAATTTCACACGTCGGTTGGGGTGTTAACCCTGGAGCTAAGTGGGAAGCTTTAACGATGTATGACAAAGCCGACATAAACGGCACTGAGTTACGAGCGATTGCTGGCAGTTTCTTACTTTCTACCGGAGCTAACGAATTCGCGAATCGGTTTACCAACTGTCACTTTGATCTGCCAATGCGCAACTGTGATATTTTCCTTGATAGTCAGCAAGTAGTAGATAAAGGAAACTTGCTTCCTCTTACTAACCATGAGTAATTAATGGCAGACAACCTGCTTGAACCGAGGTCTTATGAAATTCGGATTTGTACTGCCAAACAACTGGGGGCTTTCTGACCCAAATGACGTAATTTCACTAGCTAGTGAAGCCGAAGAGCTCGGTATCGACTCCATATGGGTAAACCACCACATTATCAATATCGGATACATCGCCGAACGGCTCAATGAGCGTCCTTACTACGATGCTCTCACAATATTAAATTTTGTCGCCGCTAGGACCGAGAAAATTAGCTTAGGAACTTCAGTTCTTGTCCTTCCCTACCTTCATCCGATGGCGCTCGCAAAATCTTTGGCAACTCTAGATGCTCTCTCCCCTAAAAGAGTTATAGCAGGACTCGGAGTAGGTGGCCTTCCCGAGGAGAATGCTGCGCTTGGAACCATTTATGATGGCCGAGGTCCTTGGTCAGATGAATTTATCGAAGTGATGCAAATTCTCTGGTCAGAAGGTGCAGCTAACTACCAAGGGCAACACTTTACAATGAACGACCTTATTGTAGGACCCAAGCCGACTGAGCAATCAATTAAGATCTGGATCGGCGGTGGTGGACAGCTTGCTCGTGAGCGCGCTGCTAAATTTGGAAACGGCTGGCACCCACTCGCTACTTTAAATGACTTCACCCACAAGGTTCCCAAATTCGAAGCTTCGCTAAAAAACCACAGCCGAGATAGAGCTGACCTGACAATCGCTCCGAGAGTAGAGATCGAGAGTCTGCCTGATCTTCATAGCGTCAAACAATGGCAAGATGCCGGAGCAGACCAATTAATAGTGAATGTGGGAACGTCAGACCTCACACGATTGAGAGAAGGTCTCTCACACGTAGCCCAACTATCTTCCCAAGCAAACTAAAGTCAGACCGGCTTAATCAGGCTCCATTCGTTTATTCAGAGCAAGAACCACCTACATGCAATTCACGACTAATCTGATCATCTTTATCGTATATTGTTGTAGGTTGATCAACAAGGAGACCAACATGACCCTTCAACTTGGAGAAGTTGCACCAAACTTTAAGGCCGACTCAACCGATGGGCTACTTGACTTTTATGAGTATCTAGGTTCCTCCTGGGGTGTTTTGTTCAGCCACCCTGCCGACTTCACCCCGGTATGCACAACAGAACTAGGACGAGTCGCAGCACTTAAGCCGGAGTTCGAGAGGCGAAATACCAAGGTAATAGGGTTAAGCGTAGATGGACTCGCAGATCACAATTCCTGGTCTCGCGACATCGCCGAAACCCAAGGCACTGCGCTCAACTTTCCGCTCATCGCGGACCAAAACCGAAGGATCGCCGGAACTTATGGGATGATTCACCCCCATGCATCCTCAACACTCACCGTGCGCTCAGTTTTTATTATCGCACCCGACAAAACAGTTAAACTCACACTCACCTATCCTGCGAGCACAGGGCGAAACTTCGATGAAATTCTTCGGGTGATCGACTCCTTGCAACTGAGTGCACAACATTCCGTTGCAACGCCTGCCGACTGGCGAGCCGGCGATGACGTAATTATCTCACCTTCAATTAGCGATGATGAAGCAGCAAATAAATTTCCGCTTGGCTGGAAAACCATCAAACCGTATCTGCGAATCACGTCTCAACCGACTATAAATTAGCTCATGAGAGCTGTTGGAGTAAATAGTTACGGCGGGCCAGAAGCGTTAGAGATAGTGAATGTCCCTAGCCAAAACGCTGGCCCAGGAGAAGTAAGACTTCGTATACATGCAGCAGCTGTTAACCCGACTGATACGTTGGCGCGTAATGGGTCGCGAGCAGAAACACAAAAAGTAGATCCGCCACCATATGTACCTGGCATGGATGCCGCTGGAGTAGTTGATCAAGTAGGCACCAATGTTACCACCGGGATAAAAGTAGGCGACAATGCCATGGCCATGGTCGTACCTAGAGGGAGCAGAGGAGCATACAGAGAATCCCTGGTTCTAAAAGCTGAGCAGGTCGTTCCATCACCAAAAGGATTCACGCACGCTGAAGTCTCCACTCTCCCGATGAATGGATTAACTGCAATGCTCTCGTTGGAGTTACTCGGACTTACATCCGGTCAAACGCTGGCGGTAACAGGCGGCGCCGGCGCATATGGCGGGTACATGATTGAGCTTGGGAAAGCGGCGGGACTGATCGTAATCTCGGATGC
>DMOB01000140.1:0-5275 GCA_003452475.1 Acidimicrobiaceae bacterium
TGTCTCGGCGCCTGAGGAAATGTAAGGAAAACAATGAGTGAAGTTGAGGCTATGGCGGCTAGAAATATTGATCCGACTGCACCAGTTCCGTTTTCTCTGCTACCAGACTCAAGCGAAGTAGATGAAAAAGGGGAGTTGACTATTGGTGGATGCAACATAGCTGAGATTGCGGCGGAGTATGGTACCCCGGTTTTTGTATACGATGAGCAACATCTCAGATCGAGGTGTCGAGAGGCAGTGGCTTCTTTTGGAAGCGAAGTCGCGTACGCTGGTAAAGCTTTTCTTTGTATAGCAATGGCGAAGCTGGTTAGCGAGGAAGGCATGTGTCTTGATGTAGCGAGCGCCGGAGAGTTATACACAGCGATTCGCGCTGGAGTTCCGGGGGAGCGCATCGTGTTCCACGGGAACAATAAATCATTAAAAGAACTTCAGATGGCTCGTGAATATGGAGTTGGTCGCATTGTCGTAGATTCAGCCGATGAGATTGACCGGCTGGAAAACCTTCACCGGGAAGACGGTCGAGTGGTGCGGGTATTACTGCGAGTAACCCCCGGAGTCAGAGCTGAAACACATGAGTTTATTTCGACAGGGCAAGAAGATTCTAAATTTGGTTTTGGAATTAACTCTGGGGCAGCGACTGCTGCAGTGAGTCGAGCTAATTCGTCTAACGCGATCGATCTGGTGGGAATTCACAGTCACATCGGTAGTCAAGTATTCAGAATCGAGAGTTTCGATAAAGCGTTAGTGGTCGTTTCTGATTTTTTTAAAGAATTGGATCTGCCTGAATTATCAATAGGTGGTGGTCTTGGAGTGGCATACGTTGAAGATGACAGTGCTGCTTCAATAAGTGAGTGGGGAGCTCAAACCAAAGACACTTGTGCACGTTTGGGAATAACCGATGCGCGAATTTTGGCTGAACCTGGGCGTTCGATTGCGGCACAGGCAGCAATAACAGTTTATACAATTGGAACCCTTAAATCCCTTCCGGGTATACGCAACTATGCTGCAGTTGACGGTGGGTTTGTAGACAACATTAGACCTGTTCTCTATGGGAGTGAGTACACGAGTTTCGCTCCTCAAAGAGTTCTAGAACCTAGGCCAGACCGTGCTCGGATCGTTGGAAGTCATTGTGAATCAGGCGACATCATTATTCGAGATGCATCACTTCCTCAAGGGCTAAATGTAGGAGACCTAATAGCCACTCCAGTTACTGGGGCCTATGGCCATGGGATGGGGAGCAACTACAACCGAATGGGCAGGCCGCCTGTTGTTTTCGTTAGTAATGGTGAGGCTCGACTTGTAGTGCGTGGAGAGATGCTAGACGACTTACTTCGCTTAGATATTGAATAGCGAAATGCAATCTTCTGCGAACCGAAATCAATTTCACTGGAACTAAATCGATCGCGCCCGGTACCGTAAAGCCCATGTCAAGCAATGACCACTTCACCGTCCGAATAGGAGTTCTAGGCTGTGGAACTGTAGGTAGCGCTTTCATCTCAATTCTCCGCAAAGAAGCAGAGCAAATTTCGACTCGTACCGGTATCAGTTTAGAAATAATCGGCGTAGCTGTGAAGAACGACAGTCTAGCCCGGCCGGTAGAAATTGATAGCGAGATACTTACTTCTGACGCAGCGGCGTTGGTTGCTGATCCAACGGTAGATGTAATTATCGAGACAATAGGGGGGCTTAATCCGGCTCGCCAACTAGTTCTAAATTCGTTGAGAAACGGGAAACCCGTCATAACAGCTAACAAAGAACTGGTCGCCACATACGGAAAAGAGCTGTTTGATGCAGCTGCCGAAGGAAACGTGGATCTAATGTTTGAGGCTGCGGTGGCTGGTGCAATACCACTGATTCGAGTGCTGAATGAGTCGCTAATCGGAGAACGAATAACTCGGGTTATGGGAATCGTGAATGGCACGACTAACTTCATCTTGACGAAGATGACTGAAGATGGTGCTAACTATTCTGAGGTTCTAGCAGAGGCTCAGGCATTGGGGTTTGCCGAAGCCGACCCAACCGCAGATGTTGATGGCCACGATGCGGGAGCAAAAGCTGCGATCATTGCGATGATGGCGTTCGGTGTAAATGCTGCCGTGAGTGATGTTTATCGAGAAGGAATTAGTGATATTTCCGCTGGTGATATAGATGCGGCTAAACAAATGGGGCACGTTATCAAGCTGCTAGCGGTAGTAGAAAGAGACGGAGAGAAAATCGGTATCCGAGTGCATCCAGCGATGATCCCGAATACTCACCCTCTTGCTTCGGTTCGCGATAGCTTCAATGCTGTTTTTGTAGAAGGTGAAGCGGTTGATGAAGTGATGCTTTATGGCCGTGGGGCTGGTGGTAAACCAACCGCGAGTGCAATGCTCGGCGATCTAATAGCTACTGCGCGTAACCTCAAGCAAGGATCTGTGGGAAGCGTTGGACGCCTCTCTTCGCTGCCAATTAGCTCGATTGAAGAGATGATTAGTGCTTGGTATTTGCAGCTAGATGTGAACGATGCTCCAGGTGTGCTCGCCTTAGTAGCGGGAATCTTCGGTGAAAATGGCGTTTCTATTCGCTCGATGGATCAAGAAGGTAAAGAGTCAACTGCACATTTAGTTTTTATAACGCATAAGGCTCGTGAAGCTGATATGCAGAAGACAATCTCAGAGCTTCGCGAACTTAAAGAAGTGCGTGATATTGGTGCGTTGATTCGTGTCGTAGGAGACTGAGATTTCGATGAGATATGAAAGTACACGAGGGGGCGCACCGATTCTTGAGTTTAGTGATGTTCTTCTAGAGGGTTTGGCGTCTGATGGTGGTCTGTATGTCCCCAAACAATGGCCATTGATTACCAAAACTGAACTAAGATCTCTTGCTAATGTTCCCTATGCCGAAGTTGCACAAAGGGTTTTAGCTCCCCTGGTCGGTCCCTCTATCAGTTTCGAGACGCTTGGTGACTTGACTCACCGAGCGTACGCTAATTTTCGACATGATGAGGTTGCACCGGTAGTCGAACTTGGGGAATTTTTCTTAGTTGAGCTGCACTGGGGGCCGACGTTTTCGTTTAAAGATATAGCCCTACAACTCTTAGGCCAGCTTTTTGAATACGAATTGGAACGACGCGACAAGAAAATCACAATCGTCGGTGCCACATCCGGTGATACCGGCAGTGCCGCTATCGAGGCTTGTAAAGACCGGGCGGGCATAGAGCTTGTGATGCTACACCCGAAAGGTCGCGTCTCTGAGATTCAACGGCTTCAGATGACAACGGTCGAGAGCCTGAATATTCACAATATTGCGATTGATGGTACTTTTGATGATTGCCAAGATTTGGTAAAGGCGATGTTCGCGCAGGAAAAATTTCGATCAGAAATGTCACTTGCCGCTGTTAATAGCATCAATTGGGCACGAGTGGCGGCTCAGAGTGTTTATTACGTAACGACTGCATTGAAACTTGGCGCTCCTGATAGGAAAGTTTCTTTTTGCGTTCCGACCGGGAACTTCGGGAATGTTATGGCTGGTTATATGGCATCTCAGATGGGAGTGCCCATAGAACGACTGGTAGTTGCTAGCAATCACAACGATATTCTGTCGCGCACTTATGAAACGGGAACTATGAGCATGGAGCCGGTGCGACCATCGCTGAGTCCTGCTATGGACATTCAAGTATCGAGCAATTTCGAACGCTTGTTGTTTGATTTAAGCGAGCGAAAAGGTCGTGAGTTGGCTGAGCAGTTTAAGGAATTTCGACGCAGTGGTAACTGGGTCCTGAATTCAGAGGTCCTTAAGACTTTGCGAACTAAGTTCATAGCCGACAAGGCATCAGACGAACAAGTGCTTTCTACGATAAGGCAGGTTCATCAAAAAACTGGCGTGCTGGTAGATCCGCATACTGCTGTAGGCATCTCTGTAGCTGAAAGACAACCACCGAGCTCTTCTGCTATGGCTATTATGTCGACTGCCCACCCCGCGAAGTTTCCGGACGCCGTAACTGAAGCTACTGGAAGTGCCTTTAATTTGCCTCCAGAGCTCTCGTCGTTGTCGAGTTTGGACGAGAGGTGCGACTTTCTCCCCAATAATTTGAATCTAGTCATGGACCGTGTGAGGGAAGTAACCAAGTAAACCTTCCGATACAGATTGTTAGGAAGGCGTTAAGGCGTATACCCTATGAATAGCCCGTTGCCCGTGGAGCTTCCACTAACCCGGCAACCTTTTACCTCAGACTTTCGTTCGTTGTGAAAAGAGAGGGCTATGCACATTTTTCGCGTCAGATGAAGCTGCTGAACTGCGCCCGATATTACGAGGTAGATATGAGTGACTCTCCGGAGAGACAACTACTTGAGTCGAAATCGCGAGATGAACTAGTTGCTATTGCAAATGCGACTGGCGTTGATATTCCAGCTCGTGCTCGAAAGGCTGCAATTGTTGAGGCTCTGTTAAGCACTAATGGGAAAGCTAAAAATAGTGCGGCTTCACCGAGCGCTTCCTCAAAGCAGCCGGATTCACCTCGTTCCAATGTCCCAAATCAGGCGAAAGTGCGCCGAGTGCGTATCGCGGCGGAGGAGGGAGTTAGCGATAATCCCGGTCCTGGAGTGGCAGTTACGGACTCGCCAAAAAGTTCTGATAAAAGAGATCGAAAAAAACTTCAATCTGATGAGACAGGGGAAAGCAAATCAGATTCAGCTGAAGCTGATTCTGGAAGCGAAGACAATAAAATCGAGAGCGGTGAGTTCGGCCAGGCCGATGCAGGTAATCGTCGGCGCCGGCGTCGAGGTCGAGAACGCGAACGAGATGAGCAATGGCAGGGTGAACCGGTCGAGTGCGAAGGCATTCTTGACCTGCGTGACGAAGGCTACGGGTTTATGAGAACTCGTGGAGCTCTCCCTTCAAACGATGATGTGTATGTAGCGGCGAAGCAAGTTCGGATGCACGGGCTGCGTAAAGGAGACATTCTTAAAGGTGCTAGTCGGCCCGCTGCTCGGAATGAAAAAAATCCGGCCTTGTTGCGTTTAGACCAGATTAATGGGTCGGCACCTGAAGAGCTCGTTGAACGACCGTTATTCGAGGAGCTGACAGCTGTTCACCCTTCTCAGTTATTGAATCTTGAAGTAAAGGGTGCGAAAAATGTTACGGCTCGTCTTATCGACTTGGTGGCTCCCATCGGGAAGGGTCAAAGAGGGCTAGTTATTTCTCCCCCTGATTGCGGTAAAACCTCAACAATTAAAGAACTAGCGATTGCGATAGAGGCGAATCATCCTGAAATTTGTTTAGTTGTGTTGCTCATAGA
>DMOB01000296.1:0-5376 GCA_003452475.1 Acidimicrobiaceae bacterium
GACAGCAGCCACAAACCTGAGACAAAGTTGACTTTAGATGTGCTCACTGTGAGGGTTACCTTAAAAGGCAACAGTACCTCCATTGCGTCGCAAAGCGTATTGCGTCATTTAAATTTTACATTATCGCTTGCTCGATAAATCGCCTAATTTCTAAATTTCGTTCAGGCAACCCTTGGTGCTCTTGCCAAGTGGTCCGATAACAGCACGCCGCCACCAGGTGCAATTTTTGTGAGACCCAAATTTTGTAAAATTTGTCGAGTAGTTGCAATAGCGGCTGAAATTGTAGGAAGTCCGGAGGCTCTCTCAATCATTTCAATCGCGGGTAGAGAAGGCATTTGAACACAAGCCGACGCAACAATAGCGTCTACTCCCCTCACATCTAATTTGCGCCATAATTCCGCTGGTGCAGTAGGGTCCTGCCGCGCAACTTTAAGATTATCTGATATCTCGAGCGCAAGGAAATCCTGAACTTCAATCCCTTCATTTTCAATATATTCCACGACCACTTTGGAAAGTGGTTTCATATATGGGCAGATGATCGATACCTTTTTGAAGCCTTTTTCTTTCATAGTATCGATCAGTGCGCCTGCGGAATTTAAGACGGGAGTCGGACACCCGTTATCACTGGTGGCTTGGGCAAGTTTCTCCGTAGACTCGCGGTGATAACCCAAGCCCATCGACATGATTGCCACCAAACACGCATAAGCTTGCACCTCTACAGCGGCATCTGAGAGTTCCGTGGCGCAGCGTATTGAATCCGCATCCATTGCTGCAAGCTCTTCCTTCACCACCGCTTTCATTCGCATGCGCGAACTGTGAAACGTAAACCTGTCTGGGAGTACCATTTCTCTGGCTTTAAGAAGTGCCGGGATCTCTGTTTCCATTGTTACATTTGAACTTGGTACAATCAGTCCAACGCGTCTAAAGTACGGTGTATTGGTCATTTTGGGTCCTCATTATTGAACTTGATTTAGAGAGCTTGTCCCATCACTGCATCTGGAAGCCAGGTAGCCAAGCTGGGGAACAAGCACAGCAGAGCAATGGCGATCAGCATACAAGCGACGAATGGAAGTGATCCCACTAAAATCGTGCGAAGCGAGATATCAGGGGCGATACCATTAATAACGTATAGGTTGAGTCCAACCGGAGGAGAAATCAGGCCAATTTCCATGTTGATTGTCAGGACCACAGCAAACCAAATGGGGTCAAAACCCGCACCCGTAATAACTGGTAGAAGAATTGGGGCGGTCATTAAGATAACTGCAACTGGTGGAAGAAAAAATCCAGCAATAATCAGAAACACATTGATTGCAATCATCAGCGTCCAACGGTTAACATCTAGATCACTAATCCATTCAGCGATGGATTGTGTGATGTATAGACTAGACAGCATATATGAAAATACGCCAGCTGCAGCGATTATAAACAGGATCATCACAGATTCTTTAGTGCTATCGCGTAAAACGTTCCAAAGCGCAGAAAAACTGGTTAATCTATAGATGATCATAGCGACAATCAGGCATAAAAGCGCTCCAACCGCGGCTGTTTCAGACGGCGTCGCAACGCCACCGTACATTGTGTAGAGGACACCAAGAATAATCGCGATAAAAGGTAAAACGCGGGGTAAAATCTCTAAGCGCTCTCGCCAGCTATAGGATGTCTGGGGCATCGCTGAACGCCCACCTGCTGCCCAGGTTGCGTATATAGACCAGGCCATAAACAGACCCATCAGCAAAAATCCAGGGACGACGCCGGCCAAGAATAAACGACCAATCGATGTCTCTGTAGCAATCCCGTAGACAATCATTGTGATGGAGGGCGGAATTAGAATGCCAAGTGTGCCACCGGCTGCTATTGATCCTGTCGCAATTTCATCCGGGTAGCCGCGCTTCCGCATTTCAGGGATCCCCATTTTCCCTATAGCGGCGCAAGTCGCAGGAGAAGATCCCGACATTGCTGCAAATAATGCACAGGCGCCAAGGTTTGATATTACCAATCCACCTGGAACGCGCGTTAACCAGCGCTCTAGCGCCTCATAAAGATCAGCGCCGGCGCGTGTCGACGAAATAGACGCTCCCATTATGATAAACATGGGGATTGAAAGCAGTGCGAAACTATCCAGTTTTCCAAAGAGTATTTCAGGTATCAACTCTAAAGATCTGACGCCGTCAAAAATGAACAAAAATATTGCCGAAACTGTTAGTAACCCTATTGCTACGGAAATACCCGAAAATAAGACAAGGATTGTGACAATACCAATAACAAGGCCGAGCGAAAGAGGATCCATCACATACCCGCCTTAGATATCTGTTGTAGAAGCGTCTCAAGCCAGTCGGCGATAAGCTGTAGTAGCAGCAGCCCAAGGCCAATAGGTAATGAGAGATAAGGTATCCATAGGGGAACGGCAGTAACGGTGTCCGACGTCCACCCGCGTTTATGTACAAGATGCCAAAATTCAAAGCCGTAAAACAAGCACACAGCAGTTACAGTGATTGCCGTTAGTCCGGTAAAGATGGCTAAAATTCGAGCACTGCGATAATTCAGCCAAATCGGCAACAAATCAACGTTCACATGTCCTTTGTGTTTTTGCACAAAAGCCAGACCTAAGAGCGTTGCTCCAACCATGAGGTAAACTACAATTTCCGTCTGCCAGACAGTCGATGCGTTTAGGACAAAGCGCACAAAAATCATTTGACAGGTCAGAAGAACAGCGCCCAAAATCATCAACGATGCAATCCGACCGGAGACCTCGGACAACCAGTTCGTTGTGTTTTGAAAGCCTATTAAAAGTATTTGCTTTTGATCGCGAGCGATATTCATCTGAGCAATCCTTAAATAAAATTAGGCGAGGACATAAAGACCCCGCCTATTTACTTTTTACTTTACAGCCAAAGCCATAGTGAGCAACGCCTGCCCATTTGGAACACTTTCAACAAAGTTCTTATATGAGGTCTCCTGAGCGATGGCCTGCCAAGCAGCAAAATCTTCCGTTGTCATCTCAGCGATTTCCACGCCCGCTTCCTGAAACACTTTGACCGACGCGGCATCTTGTTTTTTGGCTTCTTCCAAGTAGTAAGACTCTGCTTTAGCAGCGGCCTTAAGAAGAGCGCTTTTCTGTTCTTCTGATAGACCTTCAAATGTAGATTTGTTCATGAGCAAAGGCTGGTAAAGGAACCATAAAGCGATATCCGAAGCAGGAGTATAACATGCTACTTGCTCAAAAATACGGTATGACACAAACGAAGCTGAGGACGTATTCGCAGCGTCTAAAACGCCAGTTTGCATTGCTGAATAAATCTCGGAAGATGCCATAGAAGCGATCGAAGCGCCTGCACCAACAAGCATTTGTTCGAATGACTTACCGGCGGCACGGGTCTGCAAACCTGCTACATCACTCGGGGACGTAATACATTTCTCTTTTCCTACAAAACCACCAGCAAGATAACCATGTACCAGAACCATCACATCGTCTTCAGCCATTTTTTCTTGCAGTGCTGCCATGAAGGGTGAAGAACTTAAACGCGCTGCATGATCATGGTTTTTCACTAAGCCGGGCATAAGCGTCAGGTTAAATGAAGGTTGCTGTCCTCCAGCATAGCTCAATGGAAATACTGTCATATCCAACTGACCTCGGCTGAGCGGCCGATATTGCTCACGGGGCTTAAATAATGATTTTGATGGAAAAATCTTAATGTCCAGTTCCACGTTTGCGGCTGCCACCTCATCCGCAACAATTTGTGCGACCTGATGCCGTACGTCTTTTGTTGACCATTGATGTGAAAGACGCAGTTCCGTTGCCAGCGCTGCGGTTGATAAGCCTGCAACAAACATAGCAGTTAAAATTGAAGTTGAAGAAAGACGCATAATAACCTCCCATTTGCGTTTTTATATTGCTTATATGTATACATATGTTATATATAAAAATGCAAATAACTTTTCATTGTTGCGGCTAAGTCAATTCAAAGTTAGAAAATAAACATCAAAACAGAAGCTTAGAAAATGCCTCGCGTTGCAGATCAGTTAATAGAAACTCTCAAATCAGAGATTTACAAAGGCGTGCTGAAGCCTGGCGATCAACTTGAAGAGGCCAGCTTAGCAGATCGATTCGGCGTTTCGCGGACACCTATTCGCGAAGCAGTTCGTTCACTTGTGGAACTGGGTTTACTTGAGACACGCCCTCGCAAAGGAGCCTTTGTACGCGTTGCTTCCGCAAAAGAATTAATCGATCTTTTTGAAGTTGCCGCTGAACTTGAGGCGCTAGCTTGCCGCCTAGCAGCAGAAAGATTGACAGATGATACTTCGCTAGAAATACAAAATAGTTTGCGTGAATGTGAAGAAGCTGCGCAGGTTCAGGATATTTCTCGCTATGCTAGCGGTAATCTGCAATTTCATGCCTCTATACGCGTTGCATCTGCCAATTTATGGCTTGCAGCAGAACTGTCTGAAATCGAAGTGCGCATCAATCCATACCGCTCAATGCCATATAAAATACACAACCGATTGGCCAAATCTATTCAAGAGCATCGGGAAATAAAAAATGCTATTCTGGATGGAAATGCAGAAAAAGCGGCAAATTTGATGAGAGATCACATTATGCTACAAGGCCAACGTTTGCCATTACTGTTGCGAAATGCAAACTGATACATCCTAAATTATTAGGCTGTCGGAAGGAATTCATTAGCCACCAGTGCGTTTATCACATTGGGCTGATTTTGTTGAAAAAATCATTTGGTTTTGCGCTTTGGCTTTTGGTCTGACCCATAATTTGTTGGACAATCTGGAGCGATGCCGCCCTGTTACCAGCGGGCGGGCGTCATCGGCTTGAGCTTGCCTGGTTTCTGGGGAGTTTGGGCTGCTGCTACGAGGGTAGACTCATCTTGGACGCCACATGGGTCTCGTAGTCCGAGCCGTCCGAGGCCAGAGATGCGTTTGAGATGCGCAAAAAGCATCTCAACCTTCTTTCGCCTTTTCTGGGCCGTCGGGTTGAAGTCTGACGCCGAGCATTGGTGGGCAAAGTCCCTGACGATTTCGAATTTCTCGCGATGGACGGAGCAGACCTTGGCGTTGGAGTAGCACTTTTCTTTTAACTTGCACCCTGTGCAACCGGACTTCAGCACCCGATATTTGCGAGCTTTCCAAATTAGAACTTCCGATCCCGTTCGGAAGTCGTCACACTATCTCGCCGACCGCTGTCCGTTTCTGCGTGTCGAACTCACGCTCGACGCGTATCAGGCCCACAACCGAACTTGGGCGCAACCGATTTGATCGCAGCAGACTGGCTTTTAAATTCGCCCTGATGCTCGAATACCCCCCGAACAGCACGGTCGCGCACCTCTGGTGAATTTCTGTTCTCACATTTGTTCTTTTCCATAACCC
>DMOB01000067.1:0-5035 GCA_003452475.1 Acidimicrobiaceae bacterium
AAAAGTTAGACCTGTTTTATTTTTCGTCAGTTCAGTAGCTTCATCTATCCGTCTGAGAACTCGCTTGGGAACCCGCCAATTACGGCGCCCGATGAAACGAATCCTGACGTTCAACTCATGGAGCTCTTGAGATCTATTTACTAACAAACTCTCATTGAATGCCATAAGAAAACGAACTTCTTCGGGTGGGCGCTTCCAATTCTCTGTCGAGAACGCGTAGACGGTTAACCATTTAATACCTACCTCTACGGCGCCTTCGATAGCGTCGAAAAGAGCTTCCTCGCCTGCAGCATGTCCTTCTGTGCGCTGCAATCCACGCATTTGGGCCCACCGTCCATTGCCGTCCATCACACACGCAACATGCGCAGGCACGTTATTTAAGTCCAAGGATGCAGGGATCACATATCGAAGACTAGATCCCCAGAGAGCATTTACTCGAATCACAGTCGCACCAATATTAGTTTCTTCCCGCTACGGTCGTCTTTATGGAGGCCTCTACTGAAGTTACCAATGCGCTCACCCGCGTGATTAAAGGTCTCCCCGGCGGTGGCGAAAAAAGAGTTGGGCAACTCGAGATGGCCGTTACTATTTCCGATTCTTTTAAAAATCGCAAAAATTTTGCGGTGCAGGCCGGAACGGGTACCGGTAAATCCCTTGCATACCTGATCCCGGCGATTCTTTCAAATGAACGGGTGATCATTGCTACAGCCACTAAAGCTCTTCAAGACCAATTAGCCAACAAAGATCTGCCTCTTCTCGCTCAGTGTCTTGATGAGCCGGTGGTTTACACGGTTATCAAGGGAAGAAATAACTACCTTTGCAAACAGCGCCTAGTGGAAATGGAAAGCGCAGGTAGCCAATTAGAGTTGGAGGATTCAGCTCAAGTCGGACGGCTGGGCCAACAAGTAACTGAAATAACATCCTGGTCGAAGGAAACTATCAGCGGGGACCGTTCTGAACTGACTTTTGAGCCCGATTCAAGAGTTTGGTCATCAGTTTCCGTAACAAGCGATGAATGCCCGGGCGCAACTAAATGCCCGTCGGGCCCAGTTTGTTTCGCAGAATCAGCGAGAGCAGCGGCAGAAGCCTCAACGATCGTTGTCGTCAACACACACCTCTACGCCATTGACCTGATAAGCGATGCTGAAATTTTGCCTGAGCACGATTTTGTTGTCATTGATGAAGCTCATCAGCTCGAAGAAATTATTTCATCAGTCGCTGGAATTGATTTAGCACCGGGAAGATTTGGCAATATTGCTAGGAACGCAAGAAAAATTCTAGCTACCGATGTTGAGTCAACAGCCGTCGCTGACGCAGGAAACAAAATAGCTACCGCTCTCGAGCCCCTGCGCGGTCAACGCCTACTCAAAATAGATGGCGAGCTTGGCTCAGCTCTTGCCCTCGCTAGAACTCGAGTGGAAACGCTAAGTTCCGCGCTACGAAAAAAGAATTCAGAAGACCAAGAGGGACAAGAATCGTTGAGGGTCTTGGGAGCAACAGGGAATCTTCTGAATGACCTCGATTTAGTTTCAGCTCAATTATCGACACATGTAACTTGGGTTGAAGGCAACGACAGAGCACTCGTGTTACGAACTGCTCCTATTGATGTGGGCCAGTTCCTCGAAGAGGCACTTTGGAGTAAACGCACGGCGGTGCTTACTAGCGCCACGTTGCCACCTGATTTGCCTGAGCGACTTGGTCTATCAGCGGACTCTTACTCTTACACAGACGTTGGCAGTCCTTTCAATTTTGCTGACCAAGCCCTCTTGTACTGCGCATTGCATATGCCCGACCCGCGCTCTGATACCTACCGCGAAGCAGTAGTCGAAGAGCTCACCCAGTTGATAACAGCGGCGGAAGGCAGGACATTGTGTCTGTTCACTAGTTGGAAAGCGCTAAACGAAACTGCGACTCTCTTAGCCGACCGGATCAACTTTCCGCTCCTTTCGCAAAATGATTTACCAAAACCGAAACTTATAGAACAGTTCACTTCCGAGCCTGAAACTGTCTTGCTTGCCACCCTGGGTTTTTGGCAGGGCATCGATATCCCTGGCGATACTCTGTCTCTAGTCACGATCGACAGGATCCCTTTTCCGCGTCCCGATGATCCCTTACTGCAAGCGAGAAGAGACCTCGCAGGTCCAGCAGCATTTCGACAAGTAGATTTACCGAGAGCGGCTACGTTACTTGCTCAAGGAACCGGCCGTTTAATAAGGACTATTCATGATCGTGGAGTGGTCGCTGTGCTCGATCCGCGTCTCGGAAAAGCTAATTACAGGTGGTATTTGGTTCAGAACCTTCCTCCAATGGCTCGAACAAAAGATCGAGAAGAGGCTACCGATTTTCTGAGGTCTATTAGTCGGGCTCGTTGATATTAAGCAGTCGGTCTAACGAGTCATCACGTCTCTGCCAGTCTTTTTCTACTTTCACTTGCAGCTCTAGGAATATGCCCGCCCCTTTATCTTTCAACTGGCTGCGAACCGCAATGCCAATTTCTTTTAAGACAGACCCGTTACGTCCGATGACCATCCCTTTTTGTGATTCTCTCTCAACAAGGATTTCGCACCGAATTCTAGGTAGCTCCCACTCTGTCACTCTGGTCGCGATGCTGTATGGGAGTTCTTCTCTGAAACGGTCTAGAAGCTGCTCTCTTACAAGCTCAGCAATCATCCATGACTCTGGTAAGTCTGTAATCTGACCCTCCGGGAAATAAGCAGGTCCTTCTTCTAACCGATCGACAAGGTGCTGAACTAATGCTTCTACTCCTTTGCCTGTAATTCCAGATACCGGAAAATAAGCTTCGGCATTGAATTCTGCAGAAACTGCTAATTGTTCGATGATCTGGTCGGGGCCCGCTTTATCACATTTGGTGATAACCACCACTGAATCTGGCGGCATGGACTGTGCCACCATTCTGTCTCCCTTGCCGATCTTGGCTGTGGCGTCGACAACTAAACAGGCTATGTCAATATCTTTCATAGCCATTTTCGCAGTGGCGTTTAGTCTCTCTCCTAACTGTGTTAATGGCTTATGGATTCCCGGAGTATCGACGAATACCACCTGAGCGTCGTCTCTGTTCAGAACACCCATAATTCTCAATCGGGTGGTTTGCGGTTTATCAGACACGATGCTGACCTTGGTTCCAAGGATTTGATTAAGCAGTGTCGATTTTCCGGCGTTAGGCCTACCGACAAACGTTACAAAACCTGATTTCACGTTGATCCTTCGCGCACACGTTGCGCTCTAATAAGTCGTATACGTCGTCCATCGATTCGGTGAGCTGTGAATTCCCATCCTGACAAGCACACACTTTCGCCGATTTTAGGAACGTGCCCTGCGAGACTGAAGACCAAGCCCCCTAGGGTGTCCCAATCTCCGCTGCCGTCTAGCGTAATTTCTAATAGCTCTTCGAGCTCATCGATTGGCACTCTGCCAGCTAGGAGCAGGCTTCCATCTCTCATTTTTTCTACTAAGGGCTCTTCGTGATCAAACTCGTCGACTATTTCGCCCACTAATTCTTCAATAATGTCTTCTAGGCTTATAAGTCCTGCGGTTCCGCCGTATTCATCTACCACAATCGCCATATGCGACTTTGATGCTTGCATTTCACGCATTAGTTCAACGACTCTTTTCGATTCTGGAACAAATACTGCTTGCCGCAGCATTTTTGGCACCAAGCTAGCTCCTTCTCCGGAAAGGTGAGCTGCGAGTAGATCCTTGGTCAAAACGACTCCGAGCACATCATCGATACTTTCACCGACGACAGGTAGTCGAGTAAAGCCGGACTCAACCACGATTTTTAACGCTTCGATTGTTGAGCAATCAGCTACTAAGCTAACCATGTCTGGTCGAGGCACCATTATTTCTCGAGCGATGGTGTCGCCCAGTTCGATGATTGACCCAATCAGGTCAACTTCGTCATCTTCCATGAGCCTTGCCTCAGCAGCAGCCTCTGCCATTGCCAGCAACTCATCTTCTGCCAGGTCACTACTTTGCTCACCGCTGTGCTTAGGCCCTAAACGGCTCGCCAAGGCATTTATTGGCAGCACCATCAAACGAAGCACCTTAAAGGAACTGATCATCTGGGCAGGGCGCACTAAAAGCTTAGCCATACGGTCGTTAGCTTCTATTGCCCAGCGTCTCGGCAATGCTTCACCGAAGATAAACAAGACTGCAGCACCCAACATCACTTGGATTGCTATACCAGTGACTCCCCACCGCTTATCTACGAAAGCGACCACGAGAAGGACGATCAGCACCTGGAGGGAAACGCGCAGAGCTGTTATGGGAGCAAGCACTTTCTCGCGATTGGAAACTAGTTCTGTCAAACGGTCGCTTGTCCCCTCCGATTCGTCGAGGCCAGATGCTCGAGCGCGTCCTAAACGAATAAACGTTACCTCGATCAATCGCAGGAATAAAAGTACCGCTGCGACGACAGATAGTCCCACCACAGTTAGAGCCCAAGTCATTAGACAGACCTATGAGAAAATGATCTGAGGTGAACACGTTCGGCAGATTGCATTTCTTTCTCCTCAGCGGGGTTGGCGTGGTCCATCCCGAGCACATGGAGAACCCCATGGACAACTAGTAGGTCAAGTTCACTCATTAAGTTCCCATTGTGTCCGCTATAAGATTCAGCATTCTCAGCAGCGTTACGATTAGCCACAGAAGGGCAAACAACAACGTCTCCTAACAGGAATTTCTGGTCTGGAAAGCTCGACTGGTTCCTCAACTTTAGTCGATTCCAGAATCCGGCACCTTCTGGCTCGGCTATTAATTGTTCATCGATTGGGAACGCCAACACATCGGTCGGGCCTTCGTGTCCCATGTGAAGTTCGTTAAGTTTTGCCATTTCATCCTCATCTACAAACAGGAGAGAGAATTCTAGCTGACCGGTAAGGGACACTGAGCTTAGAACCTGTTCGCATAGGGCTTTGTAGCGATCTTTTTCAATGATGAACTCTTCTTGTTCATTTATTACCAACACTTCAAGCGCTGTAATTTGTGTTTCTGATTTTAGCCTTCTCTGGAATTT
>DMOB01000168.1:0-3222 GCA_003452475.1 Acidimicrobiaceae bacterium
CGAATACAACAAAACCAAGATGGTTGGTGAACGCGTTCTTTTGAGTTACTCGAAAGATATGATCGTTCAAATAGTGAGGCCAGCCACTGTCTGTGGACTTTCGCCTCGAATGCGACTTGACGTCTCTGTTAATTTGCTGACTATGCAGGCTTTGACTAAAAATGAAATTACTATCTTGGGGGGCGATCAAACTCGACCCAATATTCATATAGACGACATAACCGACCTATATCTCTTCCTGCTAAGGCACCCCGAATTGCAGGGAATATACAACGCCGGCTTTGAAAACATGTCAATCAACGAGATGGCATTAATGATTCAAGCGCAGACAAGCGCGGAAATTCTTAGAATGCCCTCGAATGACCCTCGTTCTTACCGACTTAATTCAGACAAATTATTGGCGACTGGATTTTCGCCAAAGAAAAATGTTGATATCGCGATTAAAGAAATTTGTGTGGCATACCAGAAAGGAGAATTGGAAAATAAGCCGCAATTTAACAATTTACTTTATATGCAAACTGAGGTTTTGAAGTGAGCGAAATCGACCATTCGTCATCTCCATCTAATCTCAGTGAGTTTGCAAGCGCATATTTAGGTCGGCTAAAGAAAAGTTTCGATGTGTATCCACTCGAAAAAATTGAGGTGCTTGGTCATGCCCTGCTAGATTGCTGGAGAATGAACAAGCAAGTTTTTATATTTGGTAATGGTGGATCAGCTGGAAACGCTATGCATCTCGCCAATGATTTTATATACGGCATCGCTAAACGCTTTGGCTCCGGCCTACGTGTGACGGCCCTACCTGCTAACAGCTCCGTCGTGACCTGTTTGGCGAATGATGAGGGGTTTGACGCTGTTTTCTCTCACCAACTGGCTGTACTAGCCAGACCGGGTGACTTAGCAATTGCGCTATCAGGTAGCGGTAATTCGAAAAATGTAGTGAATGCGCTTGAACATGCAAAGGCAGCAGGTCTTCGGAGTTTTGCAATTCTTGGGTATTCGGGCGGAGAGTGCCTGAGCATCGCGGATCATTCAATTCATATTCCCGTAAATGATATGCAGCTTAGTGAGGACGCCCAGCTTGTGATAGGACACCTTCTTATGCAATGGTTATATGCGAATGGTTCCGGGGAAATTAGGCCATAAGCTTAGCGGGCGCAAATGAAGGCACGCGCGTTCGCAACGCTTGATTAACGGCAGACCCGCTGCCCATCTACATTACAACGAGGAGCTACTATGAAGCCAGCGCTGATACTGACCGGTAAGAATGTTCAGGACCATGAATTCATCTATCCTTTTTATAGGCTGCAGGAGGACGGCTTCGACGTCGATGTTGCCACCGATGGAAAGACGGAGGTTATGGGCCAGCTGGGCGCTGCCAAGGTTACCCCAACACTTGGGCTGGATAATTTAGATCCTTCAGAGTTTCAGGTGCTTGTGTTACCGGGCGGTGCCAAATGTATGGAATATATGCGGCAAGATAAGCGGATCATTGAATTTATTGCAGCATTTAACGAGACAGGGAGGGTCATTGGAAGCATCTGCCATGCGGCCTCGTTGTTGATTTCTGCAAAGGTTGTGGCAGGACGAAATATATCGGGTTATTACAGTATACGAGACGATATCGAGAATGCGGGAGCGACATATGTAGATAACCCTGTTGTGATCGACTCTAATATTATTTCTACAGCACACTATAAGCATCTAGGGCCTTGGATGAAGGCCGTATGTGACGCCGCCTTAGAGGCTTCATGAGCTCAGGTTGTTAAATTGCTTTCTGGGATTCCCATCGCGGTACTCGGCAGTAATTCCTTTGCAGGGGCCTCGGTTGTGAGGCGACTTCTGGAAGACGGGGCTGATGTAGTGGGCTTTAACCGATCTGCAGAGGGCTCTGCAATATTTTTACAGTATCGCTGGGGAGAGTTTTCTGGGACGTATCGGTTTGTGAAGGCTGACATAAATCATAATCTTGACGAAATAGCCCAGATTTTGAACGACTTCAAGCCGAAAGTGGTCGTGGACTTCATGGGCCAAGGTATGGTGGCGGAGAGTTGGCGTCACCCAGACCAATGGTACACCACCAATGTGCTATCGAAAGTTCGGTTACATGAGATCCTTCTTAAGCTTAATGGGCTAGAGCGCTATATACGAATATCGACCCCGGAGGTGTATGGCAACACAAATACCCCTATATCTGAGAATTGGGACTTTAATCCAAGTACGCCTTACGCTGTTTCCCATGCTGCTACTGACATGAGCCTACGAGCCTACAATCAGCATTATGGTTTTCCTGTCATCTTTGCTCGATTTGCAAACTTTTATGGGCCGGGCCAGCAACTTTATCGAATTGTGCCTCGAACAATAATCAACGCTTTGACTGGCAAGAAGCTGTTCCTTCATGGTGGTGGAGCCGCCGTGAGGGCATTTATTTTTTCAACTGATATCGCTGACGGCGTTGCAAGGCTAATTTCCAGCGGTGTTGTTGGTCGAACATATCATTTTTCACCTGATGAGTTTTACACAATACGAGATGTCGTGACGGCAGCCGCAAGCCATCTAAATATCGATCTGGATAGTTTTGTTGAGGCCGCTGCAGATCGTCCAAGCAAAGACCGTGCTTACTTAATGGATGCTTCACTGGCGAAACGGGAGTTAGGTTGGAAGGCAAAAATAGATCTCCATGCTGGCATAAGAAAGACAGCCGATTGGGTTCAGTCCAATTTTGATGAAATAAAAACTCTCCCGTTGGATTATGTGCACAGAGCCTAATAGATGACGGATTCTGACTCGACAGCACCAAATTTCCTGCCTGAACAGTACAAGAGTGACAGTGCTGCTAGCATCAATCACAACTACCTCAGAGAGCAGTTCGCAGATTGTGATGACATCCTTGCTAAGGTTCGTGAGGTTGTTGTTCGCGGTGACTTCACTTTGGGGGGGGAGGTAGATCAACTCGAGAACGAATACGCGGAGCTATGCGGTGCCAGTCATGCGGTAGCGGTGGGGAGTGGTACGGACGCGCTTTTGCTCAGCTTGAAGGCAGCCGGCGTAACCGAAGGGGATGAAGTTATTACGACCCCCTTTACGTTCTACGCAACAGTAGGCGCAATTGTTACTGCTGGCGCGGTCCCAGTCTTTGTAGATGTTGGCGATGATTACAATATCGACGCCGCTCAAATCGCTTCAAAAATCAACAAAAACACTAAAGCAATAATGCCTGTACAT
>DMOB01000123.1:0-120 GCA_003452475.1 Acidimicrobiaceae bacterium
GGAAATATAATGAAACAATTATTATTGACAGTATTTTTATTAGTGCCTGTGAGCTTAAGTGCTGATTATGAGATAAAGCAAGGATTTTCTATTAAAGGAAAAATAGCATCTGTAAAATCA
>DMOB01000123.1:331-6497 GCA_003452475.1 Acidimicrobiaceae bacterium
AATATAATGAAACAATTATTAATGACAGTATTTTTATTAGCACCTTTAAGCTTAACTGCTGATTATGAGATAAAACAAGGATTTTCTATTAAGGGAAAAATAGCATCTGTAAAATCATCTCCAAAGTTTGCTTCTGTTGAGAAATGTAAAAGTTTCGCAGATTCTAGAAGTAAGATTGTTGGGTTTACTTATGATTCAAATAAAAAGAAATGCATCCTTTTTAAATCTGTAAGAAGTATGGCAGAAGAACCAGGAGTTACTTCAGGACTTGCTAACGATAGTTAAAGAATTCTAATAAATTTGAATATTAAAGAATCATTTATTTCAGTTTTTACTAATTGGAAAAATTTTCATGGAAGAGCATGCAGAAGCGAGTATTGGTATTTTGTTCTTTCGGTGTCTCTAATTGCATTCGTATTAGGATTTGTAGAAGTATTTTTAGGAATATTTAATGAAGAAATTGGTTATGGACCATTTTCAGCATTATTTCAAATCATAACTTTTATTCCTAGCGTTTCAGTCATATCAAGAAGATTGCAAGACAGAGGCATTTCTGGATGGTGGCAACTGTCCTACATCACAATTGTTGGGATATTTGTGATTTTAATTTTACTAATGCTTCCAGCAAAAGAAGATGAAAATAAATGGGGAAGGAATCCACTACTCGATATGTAAATCACTGTTCCAAAACATTCAGTGACTGTGGAATGATTATTCGTGAAGTCTTCGAATTAGACGATGTTGATGAGTTCATGAGTGTGCTCGACGGCCAAGCGAACGCTGAGCCAAGGGCGAGCGATAAAACCACGGGTGGCGAGTTCTTCTTACTAGGTGACGCTTTCAGGCCGTGACCAAAAATGAAAAAGATACAAAGGGAGGCTAGATCATGAGAAATATTTTTTTAGCGATGATGGCATTGGGATTTTTGGTGGGATGTGGAAATGACGCGGACAGTCGTGCAGATAACTGTTTGGAGGGAGAGACCCAAGAACAATGCTTAGAAAGAAATCTTCCTGAGATGACCAGCGGAGATACCGACTAGAAACCTAAATCCCACTCTTGTTATATCTGGCGTTGGCGTCTTTCACTTTAGAGTAAGAAGTTCTAGCGATCCTGCCCGGTCTTTTGTCGAACTTTATATGAGCTGAGCGTGTGGACCGGTGAAAGTCTTTTATTTCGCAAATGGATTATCTTAAAAGCAAATTTGTGCTGGTAGATCGAGCAGGGTCGCTCGTTAGATGGGCACACGAATACCTACCGTTTTGCTAAGGTCTAGCGAGCGGCTCGAACGGGAAAAAGGGAAGAAGAGAAGAAGGGAAAAAAGATAAGTGGATTATTGGTTTTTGATCGCGGGCGCAGCCCTGTCTTTGGCTGGAATGGTGTTTCATGGCTTTGTGGGCGGAAAAATCTACGTCGCAAATGTCAATGGCAGTGATTTACAACCTCTCACGAAATCATTAAGCCTTGTTTCGTGGCACGTGTTTACCATTTTTCTTTTTGTGAGCGGCCTCACGCTGGCTTATGTGGCCCACTATCCGGATTTTGTGATTGCAGTCTACCCGGTCATTGGCGTTAACCTTTTGGGGATGGTTTTATTCATTGTGCTGGGTTTGGGAAAACACGGCGCGTTATTGAAAATGCCGGGCGCCTTTTTGATGGGTGGCACCGCATTGCTGGCTTGGTTAGGCGTGTAGCAGCGTCTTTTAAAGTCTCTCAGCGGCGCGGCTGTTTCAGCGACTCATTAGCACTCTAAGTTTGCCCGCGGTTTCGGACAGGATCTGGCTTACGCGAGATTCCGACACGTCGAGAATGGCGCCTATTTCCTTAAGATTCATCTCTTCCTGATAGTACAGGGCGAGTATTTGCTGTGTTCGTTCCGGTAATTGTTCAATAGATCCTGCAAGGTTCTCTATGAGCTCGGAATGCTCCAAGGCCTGTTCTGGGCTTCTCAAGCTTTCGTCGACTTCCTCGTAGTATTCGGGTGCTGCGTCACTGCTCACTACGTCAGCGCCTTCGGCAAATAGCCGTTCGCGCTCGTATTCTTCTGGGGTTTTGCCGAGTTTTTCGGCGACTTCATGACCTTTTGGTGCTCTGCCCAGAGTCTGGGTGAGCTCCCTGACCACGCCCTCATGTTCGCGTTTAGTGGAGATAATCGAGCGCGTGGAGAAAGAGATGCGGCGAACCTCATCGAGCATAGCGCCACGAATGCGGGTTTTAGCAAACAGTTCAAAATTAATTCCGCGACTGTGGTCGAAGGCCGCTTTTGCTTGCAACAAGCCTTCCATACCCGCCTGCACTAAGTCGTCCGTGGCGATGTTGCTTGGCAGCCGTGACCGCAGGTGATAAGCCACTCGCTTCACCAACGTGTACTGATTAGTCACAGAACTGTCGACATCCAGCAGCTGTTTTTTGTAGGCGTCTATGTCAGCCATTACCGTTATTACTTATTTTTCCAAATCCGATGCTATTACTGTGCAGGGTTGTTTGCCAAGGCTTCCGCCAGAGCCGTGAAATTTTTCGCGGACTTGCTATAGCTATGGTTTTTAAAAATGTTCTCGCGCTGTCGCGTGGCTAACGTTAACACGCTGTCCTCCTCTATGGAGTGGATATAATTTACCGGCTCCTCCAAAAATCGCATGCACACGCCGTTCATTTTATTAAACAGCTGCCGTCCCGCCTCTTGAGAGGGCACTCGGTTGGGTACTACAAACAGCTTGTCCATCCGTTGTTCTTTGCTCTGCAATTTGATCAAGCCATAAGCGTCGGCAATAGACGCGGGCTCATCCTGCAGAATAACTAATCGATGCTCGCATGCTCGCATAAAGGTTAAATTCGACTCAGACAGCCCTGCGGCTGCGTCGACCACGATGGTGTCGAGATCAGCGTGTTCATTAAAAATGCTTTGAATTAAAGACTGCGCGGTCAGCGCATTTATGTTGGCGAGCTCAGCATTACCCGAAGCGCCTGGAATTAGAATCAACCCGTCCTCGTGAGTGATGGAAACCTCGCTCACGGTCTTGCTGCCTGAAATAACGTCGCTCAAGTTATATGGCGCATTAACTCCGAGCACCAATTGTGCATTGGCGAGCCCCAGATCCGCGTCGAGCAACGCCACGCGTTTACCCTGTTTAACCAGTGCGAGCGCCAAGTTAACGGATATGGTCGTTTTACCGACGCCTCCCTTGCCACTGGCGACACCGATCACCTGAGTTTGTTTTTCTTGGTCGGACATAATGAGCCTTGCAATACTCCAGTGTTAGTTTACCGCGAGTCGGATCTTTAAGCGGACTATTCTGCGGTTTGCGGTGTCGTCATATTGCAGCTTACCGCAACAATTTGTGCTTGGGCGCTGGCCAAGGCGCTAAACAATGGACTCAGCTCATCCGCTAGATCTGCGCGCGTAATGATCGTAGATTGCAATAGAGCATTATCCACGGTTTGGCCGGCGTTAACGGTCTCGGGCGAAAAATCTGCCCCGACACAATAGTGACTGGTTGCATTCATACGGCCGGTCAGCTCCTGCAGCGCCTGCAAGTCGCTCAATTGTTCCGTATCAATTAACACTTGGTGTTGTTCGCCTAATTGTGCCACCAAGCGCTCTAGACGCGTTGCGCCTATGGCTTGGGCGCATGGAATACCATAGCGTTGGCTGATTTTCGCAAGTTTTAGCCAGTGTTCTGATGCCTGGTCCGAACGGGCCTCGTCATCGCTGTAGGCGATCAATGCGAAAGTTTTTTGCGATCCGTCGGTCGACTGGGTGTCTGCCGCCAATAAATTTTCGATGCAGGCTGTTTTGCCGACCCCTGGACGACCGAAAAACAATTGCGCGCCGTCCCAGTTGCGCTGCTCGATCATCGGTTTTGTGCGCAGACTTCCATACTGTTGCCGTAGAGCTCTTTCGCACAATGTGGTTCCGGTATCGTTGGCAGATTGCGCGGTCAATTCATGAGGGTTAGCGTCGACATGGGCCGCCACAGATTCACGCAGGTCCAGCAACTCTTGTTGAATCGTCGCCACTAAATTAGCAAGCTCTGGGCCACTGGTAGTCGCTTTTTTGTCGATCACGTTGCTAAGACTTGCGGAAAACGGCGCGTTATCAACTTTGCTGGTGACAGCGGGAACGGTCGTTGCCAGATCTTCCTCAAACGGTTCATTGTCTGGCTGCAAGTCTACTGCGCAGATCACCTCGGTTTTTGTGCCGATCTTGTTGGTTGAGACGATAAGTGCATCCTCGCCATAGGTCGTGCGCACGTTTTGTAACGCACTTTTGGAATCTTCGGCGATCAATCTTTTAAGTTCCATGCCTGGTCCTCAGGTTATTGGATTAAACCGCCGGTTGTTCGGCGTTTTCTCCGGTTCGATTAATTGAAATAGTAGAGATCACGCGAATGGCCTGATCTTCAGGAATTTCTACATACGACATCACAGTTAGATCTTTGGTTACGCGCCGCAGTAAACGCGCCAGCCAGGGCCGTATTAGAGGTGAAACGACAATAACGGCCGGCATCTCTTGATCTTCGAGTTGCTGTACAGACTCTCTAACAGACTGAAAAAGACCATCGGCAAGGTTGGGCTCTAAAGCGATTTCTTCGGTGTTTTCGCTGCGCCCAACCAACTCATTCAGCAGCTGTTCTAGGTCCGGCTCTAATGTCATTACCGGCAGTGTCTCTTCGCCGCCGATAATCTGCTGCACAATTAAGCGCCCTAGTTTCGGGCGCACGGCAGCGGTCAGGGCCTGTGGGTTCTGGGTCCGAGAAACCTCGCCTGCGAGTGTTTCAAGAATAGTGCGCATGTCGCGCAGCGGCACCGATTCATTTAAAAGATTTTGCAAGATCTGCACGATCGCGCCCAAAGACAGTTTTTCTGGGACAAGGTCTTCAATTAGCTTCGGCGATGTTTGCTCAATGCGATCTAGCAGTTCCTGCGCCACGTCGAATGTCATGAGTTCGGAGGCGTTATTTTGAATAACGGCATTTAAGTGGGTCGCGATAACGGTGCCCGGATCTACCACGGTATAGCCGCTGGCTTGAGCGTATTCTCGATCCGCCGGGTCGATCCACACCGCATCGAGCCCGAAAGCCGGCTCTTTGGCGGGCGTCCCTTCAATTTGAGTGAGCACATTGCCCGGATTAATCGCCATTTCTCGTCCTGATTCGATGGTGCCTGAACCACGAATCGAACCGTTGATGATGATGCTGTAACTGTCAGGGGCATTATCTAAATTGTCGCGAATCCGAATAGACGGCAGTAAGAAGCCCATTTCTGCGGACAATTTTTTGCGAATGCCCTTAATCCGATTGAGCAGACGTCCGCCGTTTGTCTCGTCTACCATAGGAATAAGACCG
This sequence comes from Acidimicrobiaceae bacterium, assembly GCA_003452475.1. Lineage (GTDB taxonomy): Bacteria > Actinomycetota > Acidimicrobiia > Acidimicrobiales > Poriferisodalaceae > UBA9040. The sequence continues at coordinate 5,677 of DMOB01000123.1, forward strand.
TAGCCCAACTCAAGGCTGACCACGTCAACTTGGGCGGCATCGTCCCAACCAACGTCATTGGGGTCTTTCGCTGTAGGCTCACCGTTGGCATCCGCTTGTGGAGACTCAGTAGCTGCGCGCTCCTCTTGTTCTGACGCCAGGGCAAGTTTTTGTTGGGACATATATCCAAGGCCCAGAGCGCAAGAACCTAAAATCAGAAACACCAGATTCGGCATGCCGGGGATCATGCCCAAAAGAATAAGAATTGAACCCGCAATGTAAAAAGCAGCAGGGTTTGCGAGTTGATTTGCGGCTTGCTCTGGGGCGGATTCGGAGGTGGTAACTCGGGTGACAATGAGCGCCGTGGACAGCGATAGGATGAGTGCCGGAATCTGAGCGACCAAGCCATCGCCGATGGTCAGCAGAACGTAGGCTTTGGTTGCTTGATCGAAACTTAAATCGTATTGCAGCAGGCCAATAGCGACGCCGCCGATTAAGTTGATAAGCAAGATAAGAATCCCTGCAACAGCGTCGCCTCGTACAAATTTCGAGGCGCCATCCATGGTGCCGTAGAAATCTGATTCTTGGGACACCAGAGCGCGGCGGGCTTTAGCCTCGTCCTGATCAATAACACCCGCGTTCAAATCAGCGTCGATCGCCATTTGGCGGCCGGGCATTGCATCGAGAGTGAATCGTGCGGCAACTTCAGAGGACCGCCCGGCACCTTTAGTGATGACGATAAAGTTGATGATCATGAGAATGGCGAACACGATAAAACCAACGACGTAATTGCCGCCGATTACAAACGCCCCAAAAGCTTCAATCACTTGCCCTGCGGCGTC
>DMOB01000184.1:0-3676 GCA_003452475.1 Acidimicrobiaceae bacterium
GGAATGGGCTTGGTTCGCATCCGGTTCGTTAGCCCCGATTAGTCATCTTGTAGCCTTATGAGTCGCGCTGTAGTTTGAAACGGGAAGAATCATGAGTGTGTTTACTGTTGTGTTGCTTATCTCAACTGTTCTATGTTCTTTGGTAACAGGCTTTGTGTTTACTTATGCGGTAGTTGTTATGCCTGGCTTGTCAAGACTTGAAGACAAAGAATTCATTAGAGCGTTTCAGGCGACAGACCAGATTATCCAGAACAATCAACCGGTGTTCATAACTGTATGGGTGGGGTCAATATTGTCTGTTGTCTTCACTATGGTAACCGGCCTTCTGGGTTCAGCTGGGTCTGCAGGCTGGGCCGCAGTGGTTATTGGTGCCGCTTATCTGCTCGGGGTACAGGGGATTACAATTTCGGTTCATTTACCGCTGAATAACCAGCTGCAAAGCTTCAGGGTCAATGAGGTGGATTCGGAGTCCATCCATGAGCAACGCAGACGGTTCGAAGCCCGTTGGACATATTTCAATAAAATCCGTACTGTCATTTCTTGCTTCGTGACCATGTCGTTAATGGTTGTGTTGGGTGTGATCTGATCTGATGCAGTGGTGTTGAATGCAAGCTCTGAGAAATACCATAAATCAGTTGCCTTTGCCTGGGCTTTTTAATTGGGCCGCTTTTACGGGCGCGGTATTCCTGGTCTTCTAGGGATTATTGTGGGGTACGGTGTTGGATCGTGAGATTCGGGCAATAACTAAAGGCGGAATTGGTTATGCGAGTAGGGCTACTGCAACTTGATGGTATAAGACTTGGCTTCGAGTACATAGAGGGTGATGGTGTCCCCATTGTTTTTATGGGTGGGGTAGGCTCGACTACCGCTACTTGGATACCTGTTCTGGATGTTCTCAAAACTAACCGCCCTGTTTACCTTTTGGACCATCGAGGCCATGGCCGTTCTTCTCGTGTCGAAGGCGGCGACTACGGAAAGCTGACGGGTCAGGTTTCTGACACATGCCAATTTTTAGAAAAAGTCAGTGGACGTAGTGTTCTAGTGGGGCACTCTCAAGGCGGTATCCAGGCGTTTTATGCCGCTGGGGTTAGGTCGGAACTGGTGGCAGGGCTGTACTCAGAAGACGTAACCCCTCATTTCGTTGCGAATAACCGATATGTGGGAAGCCCGTTTATCGGTGCTATGAAGAGCATTGGAGTAGAACTTGACAAGGCTTTAGCCGCTTATGAAAAGGGTTCTGAAATGGCTGAGAGAATCGCAGGAATCTCTCTAGGAGGCGATATTACATTCGGAGATGTCAGGTCTAAAGAGCTTCTAAATAGTATGGCTGACGAGGTCCTTCAGATGGATCCCATGATCTTCAAAACCATGTTCGAAGATGACGCTGGTCCTGCGTTCAATCTCGATGACACGCTGCGAGCGATCCGATGCCCCGTTCATGTCGCTTGTGGAGTACCTGAACTAGGTGGACTGGTCATCGACAGTGACCTAGATGACTTGCGAGCTAAAGGTTGTGAAGTTACTTCGACCAACTTCAAGGGCGTGGGTCACAGCGTTCATGCCGATGCGCTGGAACATTATGTACGTGATCTCGCAGCCTTCTTAGACCGAGTCGACTAAACCACTTTGATTTAGTTGATTTAACTGGTCGTTGCTCTCCATAGCGGGGGGGCGACTTGAAGCGCGCTGTTCCAAGCCGTGATCCTCCATGTCGTAATGGACTCATTGACGGAAAGGTCGCCATCAAGGGGCGGTGAATCTAATCCTCCTGAGCTTGTGACTGCACTCCTAATCGGTTTAAGTGCGAGCAGGTTATTCGTTGCGGTTCATATGGAAGCTGCTCCTAGTTGTATTTCACCGAGCATCCATTTTTCGGAGTTTAGGTTTCGCTGCGTGTCCTGTAGCGCTTGATTCGCGACAGCAAAAACAGATCTTGGCTCCAGTTTCGCTCAGCCTGAAGGGGCTTAGCAAGCTCGGTTGCTGCGGCTTCTAGTCAACTGAGTTCCCTTGTGTCAGTTGTTGAATGTCACTCGCACCGGTGGATGAAACTCTCAAGGCCTTTTACGAATTCGTGAGTGTGAAAGGTATGGACGTTGTGGCGAGCGCCGACTATTAATTCTGCAGAGAAGTTTGAATACAGAGCTTGCATCTGTTCGATGTGGGCATTCTTAACTAGGCCTTTCTCACCGTAAATTAAGTGAATTGGGCAAGATAAACGCTTTAGAGCGGCTGGTAAATCATTTGTAATTGGCAGGTGTTCGAAAAAGGTTTCAGTGAATCTTGGATCGAGCTGAAGTAGTTCAGCTGCCCAAGCTTCTAGGTACCAAGACGGAAAATTGTTTTTCATCTTTCGATTAGGACGTCCAAGATCACCAATTTTTGTAGCGAGTTCCGCTGCGTCTTCGCCTTTCAGAACTGATTGCTTGGCAACAGCGCCGATAGTTTTGGTGCCCTGCACAGCGCTTGATTCGGAGGGTGCTATTGCCAACTCAAAAAGAGGGGTGTTGTCCTCAAGGTAGATCCCGCTCACTAGTTGCGGGTTCTCTGCGGCCGCGAAAAACGCGGCGGTCGCGCCCATCGAGTGACCAACGATTATTAACTCTTCGCCGATGAATTTGAGAAATTCGGAAGCATCGTTGATCATGCTTGGTAAATCGTAGGATCCGCTGGGACTTCGCTCGGATTGCCCATGTCCTCGGGCGTCTATTGCGAAAGTTGGATTCTTTGTGGGCAGTAGTTCGACCACTTTCTCCCAAGTCGCTTTGCTTTCGCCCCCGCCATGAAAGAAACAAACCGGTTTGCCGTTGCCTTCCCGATAACTCACATGAGCTCGTATTCCCGAAAGCAAAATATTTTTTTCTAGCATTTTGACTCCTAACGACCTAACGAACGGGGCGAGCAACTCGAGACTAATGGCGTGGTTCTGATCATGGGCGCTACAAAGTCAGACCCGATACTGGAACATAATAATTCTGGAATTCTTAATACAAGTCAGGGAGATCTGAACATATCTTAGCTATGGAAACAGACCCTGAAGATGGTTAGACCGATCACAGACGTGGGCCTAACCATCAATTCGGAAGTTATTTATTAAATCGTGCGGTTGATGGAACGGTCAACAATCCGAGCTCCTTGATCTGACATTAGGCTCACAAAATCTGAGTTTGATGCCAATTCAGATGACGTCGCTAAATAAGCATCAACTGAGTCTGTATAGAAAATATTCATCATTGACCCAGTCTGTTCGCCTGCAGCAACCATGCGAAGTCCTCTGATTCCATTCACACCATTCTTTGAGGCAATGCCCCATAACAGGTCTCCCATTTCATCAGTTCGGTCCCATGCAGGTCGCTCAGCTTGACCAAACACGGCAACAGTGTACGCACCCTCGCCATTCCCTCGTTCGCTCGTAATTTCTCCAATAGCGAAGTTAAGTGGCGTCCACCCTCCGGCTTGCATGACTGTAGCCATTTCCTTATCTGCATAGAGACCGGAGCGACCTGCGAGTCCAGCGTCGACAGAATCCCACGTAGAAGTAACTACCGAAGCTCCGGTCGTGGCACCCGTAATCGAGATTGTTGTTGAAACTCGAGAAGAGCCCAGATCAACAAGTTTTGCTTTCACCATAGAAGACCCAGCCTCAACATGAGATGGGTTCATTGTCCCTACCGAGAAC